>JASHTA010000340.1 GCA_030040795.1 Gammaproteobacteria bacterium
ATGTTCACGGCGCGGGCGTTGTGGATGAGCCTGCGCAGGGTCGGATTGCCCGCCGGATCGGAGCCGCCCGCCTTGACGGCCATGGTGATGTCCTTCGCGATGCGGGCGAACTGCTTCGCCATGCGGTTCCACCGCGCGAACATCGTCGCTTTTCTGACTTCGAAGATCCGGCCCATAGGCTGGTCGCCGTCTCGCGTGTGCGCCCCTTGCGCGCGGCTCGAACGCTCAGGCGAGCTGCGCGTGGAGCGAGCGCAGACGCCTGCGCTGCATCTTCAGTCCGTCCTCGATCTCCCGCAGCCGCTGCTGGAAGCGTGCCTGCTCCCAGTGCTCGATCACGGCGCGCTTCTTGTCCTCGAGCCACTGCTCCTTCAGGCGGGTCCAGTCGCTCACCGCGGCCGCGAAGGCCTCGTACTCCTGCGCGATGCGATGCCGGAGCTGATCGATGTGCGACGGTGCGCGCGCGGTCTCCGGAAGCTTCGCGAGCTTCGCCTGGGCGCGGCGGAACTGCATCGCGAGCAGAGCGCGGTGGATCTGAAAGGCCGGCGTGCGCTTGAGCCGGCGCGTGAGCCCGACCCACTGCAGGCTCGCGATGAGCCACTTGGTGGGATCCCACTGCCACCAGCGCACCCCGTTGCGGTAGTCGTGCGCAAAGATATGGTGGAAGTTGTGATAGCCCTCGCCGTGCGTGACCAGCGCCAGGATCGGGTTGTCGCGGGCGGTGTTGTCGTCCGTGTACGGGCGGCTGCCCCACATGTGGGCGAGCGAGTTGATGAAGAACGTGAAGTGGTGGCTCAGGACGAGGCGCGCCACTCCGGCGAGGAAGAACGTTCCCCAGACATCTCCGACGAGCCAGCCCGCGCCCAGCGAAAAGCCGAAGTTCGTGATCGTGGTGAGCAGCGCGTAATGCCGGTGCTGGAACACGAGGAGGGGATCGCGCTTGAGATCCGCGACGTTCGCGAAGTCCGGTACGCCGCTTGGATAGTCCCGCAGCATCCAGCCGATGTGCGAGAACCAGAAGCCGCGGCCGACCGAGTAAGGATCCAGCTCGTTGTCGTCGACGTTGAGGTGGTGGCGGCGATGGCCGCTGCACCAGAGCAGCACGCTGTTCTGCAGCGCCATGGTGCCGAAGATCAGGTAGAAGATCCGCAGCACGACATGCGCGTCGTACGCCCGGTGGGCCCAGAGCCGATGGTAGCCGCCGGTGATCGACATGCCGTTCGCCACCAGGAAGAACCCGAAAAGCGCCCAGGTGGCGCCCTTGAACCCATGGGTGATCCCCCACCAAGGCACGCAGATCAGGGCGACGGTGAGGGTCAGGGAAAAGATGAGAGCGTTCGTCAGGATGAGCGGCGGCTTGACCTTGGCATTGCCGGGACCTCGGGGCTCGGCCTGAGGGGATTCGGGGTGCCTGGAGTGGGAAGGTTGCCGGGATTCGGGGAACTGCATCTCGGACATGTCTTCTCGGTCTGCTAGGGCGCGGTGTCTAGGACTCGATGTCTAAGGCGCGGTGTCGGTCGGGCGCCGGAAACGAGGGCGAACCATAGCACAACAAGGGACCGATCAAGCGGACGAGCGTCAAGGGAGCGAGAGGGTTCACGGTGGGCCGGGGATGGCTCGGGGGGCGGTTCGGGGCGGTTCGGGGGCGGCCCGCTGGGGGCCCCGGGACAGCGCAGGGGCGCCTCGCGCGCAGTTCGCGGGCGGCTTGCGGGTGGCTCTCGAGCGGCTTGCGACCTCAAGGCGGGCGCGAGACACTGCCTCGCGCCACTCACCACCTCGCGAGAGAGCCACATGATCACCTTGACCGTCCTGTACCCCAACAAGGCAGGCGCCAAGTTCGACATGAGCTACTACCTCGGAAAGCACATTCCGATGGTCAAGAAGCTGCTGGGGTCCGCCCTGAAAGGGGTGGTCGTGGAGCAGGGGATCGGTGGCGGCGAGCCGGGGTCCCAGGCGGTCTATTCGGTGGTGTGTCACCTGCGCTTCGATTCCGTCGAGGCATTCCAGAAGGCCTTCGGCCCCCACGCGGCCACCGTTCAGGCCGACGTGCGCAATTACTCGGGAGGCATCGAGCCGGTCATTCAGCTGAGCGAGGTGAAGCTCTCCTGATCGCCTGATCGCGCGGCGCGCGACCTCGCGCCGGCGCGAGCAGCGGCAGCGCACCCACGCTATGCTGCCCGGATGCGCTCGCTCGAGGCGTTCCATCCTGCCGTAGCCGCCTGGTTCAGCCGGACCTTCGAGGCGCCGACCGCGGTGCAAGCGGAGGCCTGGCCTCAGATCCAGGCCGGCCGTCATGCGCTCATTGCGGCGCCCACCGGCTCGGGCAAGACCTTCGCGGCGTTTCTCGCCGTGATCGATCGGCTGGTGCGCGAGGGTCTCTCCCACGGCCTTCCGGATGCGACCCGGGCGGTGTACGTCTCGCCGCTCAAGGCGCTCTCCAACGATATCCAGCGCAATCTATCGGCGCCTCTCGCGGGCATTTGCGAGGAGCTTCGGGCGCTCGGGCTTCCGCCCGTCGAGATCCGCACGATGGTGCGCACGGGCGATACTCCGCAGCAGGAGCGCGCGAGCATGCGGCGCAAGCCGCCGCACATCGTGGTGACGACGCCGGAGTCGCTGTACGTGCTGCTCGGCTCGGAGTCGGGCCGCAAGATGCTCGCGACGACCGAGACGGTCATCATCGATGAGATTCACGCCGTCGCAGGGAACAAGCGAGGCGCGCACCTTGCCCTGTCGCTCGAGAGGCTCGAGGCGCTGGCGGCCTCGCGAGTGACCCGCATCGGCCTCTCCGCGACGCAAGCGCCGATCGAGGAGGTCGCCCGCTTCCTGCTGGGCGCGCGCGCGGAGCCGGACCCGCGGTCCGCTTGCGCGATCATCGACGCGGGTCATGCCCGGCGGCGCGATCTTGCGCTGGAGCTGCCGTCCGCTCCGCTCGAGGCGGTCATGTCGGGAGAGGTGTGGACGCAGGTCTACGACCGGATGGCGCAGCTCGCCCGCGAGCATCGCACGACGCTGGTCTTTGTCAATACGCGGCGGCTCGCGGAGCGCCTGGCGAGACAGTTGAGCGAGCGGCTCGGCGCGCGCAGCGTGATGGCGCATCACGGCAGCCTCGCGAAGGAGCGCAGACACGACGCCGAGCAGCGGCTCAAGCGCGGAGAGCTCAAGGCGCTCGTCGCAACGGCATCCCTCGAGCTCGGCATCGATATCGGAGACGTGGATCTCGTCTGCCAGCTCGGCTCGCCACGCTCGATCAACGCGTTTCTGCAGCGAGCCGGCCGCTCGGGCCACGCCGTCGGCGGACTCTGCAAGGGCAGGTTGTTTCCGCTGTCGCGCGACGACCTGGTCGAGTGCGTCGCGCTGCTCGATGCTGTGCGGCGCGGTGAGCTCGATCGGCTGGCGGTTCCGGCAGGATCGCTGGACGTGCTGTCGCAGCAGATCGTGGCCGACGTGGCCGCGCGCGAGTGGAGTGAGGAGGAGCTGTTCGAGCGCCTCCGCGCCGCTTATCCATACCGGAGCCTTCAGCGCGCCGACTTCGATGACGTCGTGCGCATGCTTGCAGAGGGGTTCAGCACTCGCCGCGGCCGGCACGGCGCGCTCGTCCACCACGATGCGATCCATCGCAGGCTACGGCCGCGGCGCGGAGCGCGCCTCACTGCGATCACCTCGGGCGGCGCGATCCCCGACACGGCGGACTATCAGGTGATGCTCGAGCCCGCCGGATACCTCGTGGGAACGGTCAACGAGGATTTCGCGGTGGAGAGCCTGGCGGGCGACGTCTTTCAACTCGGCAACACGTCCTACCGGATTCTGCGCGTAGAGCGCGGGACGGTGCGCGTCGAGGATGCCGAAGGCATGCCGCCGTCCATCCCGTTCTGGCTCGGCGAGGCGCCGGGACGAACGGATGCGCTGTCCCTGGCGGTCTCGCGCCTGCGGCGCGAGCTCGGGGAGCGCATCGAGCACTCCCGCGATGCGGCCCTCGCGTGGCTCGCTGCCTTCGGCGTCGGCGAGCCTGCGGCCGCGCAGCTGGTGGACTATCTCGCGGCGGCGCGTGCGGCGCTCGGGTGTCTCCCGACGCAGGACACGGTAGTGCTCGAGCGCTTCTTCGACGAATCGGGCGGCATGCAGCTCATCGTGCACGCGCCCTTCGGCGTCCGCGTCAATCGTGCCTGGGGGCTCGCGCTGCGCAAGCGCTTCTGCCGCCAGTTCAACTTCGAGCTGCAGGCGGCTGCAACCGAGGACAGTCTGGTGCTGTCGCTCACGACCGCGCATAGCTTCGAGCTCGCCGAGACGGCGCGATATCTGCGCTCGGGGACCGTGCGCTCGTTGCTTACCCAGGCGGTCTGCGCGGCGCCCATGTTCGTGACCCGGTGGCGGTGGGCGTCGTCGATCGCGCTGGCGCTGCCTCGCTTTCGCGGCGGCAGGCGCGTACCGCCTCCGCTTGCCCGCATGCAGGCCGAGGATCTGCTCGCCGGCGTGTTTCCCGATCAGGTCGCTTGCGCGGAGAACGTGCCGGGCGAGCTCGAGATTCCCGACCATCCGCTCGTCAAGCAGACGCTGTGCGACTGTCTCGAGGAGGCGATGGATGTCGAGCGCCTCATCGCCGTGCTGCGCGCGCTCGAGGAGGGCGCCGTCCGGGTCGTCGCGCGCGACTTGACCGAGCCCTCGCCCCTCGCCCTGGAGGTGCTTGCGGCGCGTCCCTACGCCTATCTCGACGATGCGCCTCTCGAGGAACGGCGCACGCAAGCGGTGATGAGCCGGCGCTGGCTCGATCCGCAGTCCGCCGCCGACATCGGCCGGCTCGATGCCGACGCGATCGCGCGCGTGCGCGAGGAAGCCTGGCCGGATGCGGCAAGTGCCGACGAGCTGCACGACGCGCTGCAATGGATCGGTTTTCTCACCGCCGAGGAGGTTCGGCGCAATCCGGCATGGGGCCCGCTGCTCGAGGAGCTTGTCGCGGAGAGCCGAGTGGCTCGCCTCCCCGCGGACGCGAAAGGAGGAGTCGAGCTCGCCTTCGCAGCCGAGCGGCGCGAGCTTTTTCGCGCGCTGTTCCCGGAGCGCTCGATGGCCTGGAGCACAGCCGCAGGGGAGCCGCTGGCCACGCCCGCGGAGAGGCCGTCGTCCTCGCCCACGGAGAAGCCGCCGTCCTCGCCTGCGGAGAGGGAGTGGGGCCGCGAGGAGGCGCTCGTCGCGATCGTACGGGGTCGGCTCGAAGGGCTCGGCCCCGTCACGGCCGCCGATCTCGCAGGCTCGCTCGGCCTGGGTGATGCCCAGATCGCTGCCGCGCTCGCGGCGCTCCAGGCCGAGGGCTTCGCCCTGCGGGGATCCTTCACGCCGGGAGCGGCCGCCGAGGAGTGGTGCGATCGCCGCTTGCTCGCGCGGATTCACCGCTACACGGTGAAGCGTCTGCGCGCCGAGGTGAGCCCCGTGACGGCGCGCGACTTTCTGCGCTTTCTCGGCGCGTGGCAGCGCCTCACTCCCGAGACGCGCATGCAGGGCCCGGATGCCGTGGGTGTCACGCTCACTCAGCTCGAGGGGTTCGAAGTGCCCGCCGCCGCCTGGGAGGCGGAGATCCTTCCCGCGCGCATCGCCGAGTACGAGCCTGCATGGCTCGACGAGCAATGCCTTGCGGGCCGGTTCGTATGGGTGCGGCTCGCCTCGCGCTGCGATGAGACCCGGCGAGGCGCCGGCCCAGTGCGCTCGACCCCGATCGCACTCCTCGCGCGCCGCAACATGAGACTCTGGGCGGCCCTGGCCGATGCGCCTCGCGCCGAGCATCTCACGGCCGCGGCGCGCGCGGTGGCCGATTGCCTGCGCGAGCGCGGCGCCTCGTTCTTCGACGAGATTGCGGACGACGCTCGATTGCTGCCTGCGCAGGCGGAAGAGGCGCTCGCGGAGCTCGTCGCGAGCGGCCTGGTTCGCTCCGAT
>JASHTA010000341.1 GCA_030040795.1 Gammaproteobacteria bacterium
GGCTCGAGCCGGCGCCCGAGCCCATGCGCCGACACTTCAGGCGCGGATCGCGAGCAGGACGTCTCCCGCCACGACGGGCCTTCCCGCCTGGCAGTGTAGAGCGCACACGGTGCCGGCCTGAGCTGCCGTCACGGCGAGTTCCATCTTCATCGCCTCGAGGACCACGAGCGGCTGGCCCGCCTCGATCTCCTGGCCGACCTCGACCAGAACCTTCCAGACGGTTCCAGAGATCTCGGCGACGATCCGGTGATGGTTCGGCTCTCGTGCCTCGAGCAGCTCCCCTTCCCGGAGCGGCGTGTGCGTTACCGGTATGTCTGCCGGCAACGCAGTGCGCCAGTGCGCCACTTCGGCCGCGAACGCCGCCTCCTGACGCTGCCTGAAGGCCACGATGTCATCGGAGTTCCTCGCGAGCATGCGCTCGTACTCGGCGAGGTCGAATACGGACTCCTCAATACGGATCCGGGCCCGACCGGCACGAAAGTCCGCGCGGAACCGGTCGAGCGCCTCCTCGCTCACGGGATGGAAGCGCACTTGGTCGAAGAAGCGCAGGAGCCAGGGCTCCGCGCCGAACTGGCGGTTACGCAAGAACGTGTTCCAGATGGGTACCGTGCGGCCGACGAGCTGATAGCCGCCCGGGGAGTCCATGCCGTAGATGCACAGGTAGATGCCGCCGATGCCGACCGTGCCCTCGGCGGTGAAGGTGCGCGCCGGGTTGTACTTGGAGGTGAGCAGGCGGTGGCGCGGATCGAGCGGCACCGCGCATGGCGCGCCGAGGTATACGTCGCCGAGCCCGAGCACCATGTAGCTCGCCTCGAAGAGGATCCGGCGCACCTCATCCCGGCTATGTAGCCCGTTGATACGCTGGATGAAGTCCACATTGTTCGGCAACCAGGGCGCCTCGGCCCTGACCGTCTCGCGGTAGCGCTGCACGGCGCCGAGCGTCGCCGAATCTTCGAAGGCGAGCGGCAGGTGGACGATGCGACTCGGGACCACGAGCCCTTCCACGTCGGGCAGCCGCCGCTCGACGTCCATCAGCCGCTCGAGCAGCGCCGCTTGCGCGATGAGGCGGCTGTCGTAATGGATCTGCACCGAACGCACTCCGGGCGAGAGCTCGAGCACACCGGGAATGGGCTCGGCCGCGATTGCCTCCATCAATTGGTGCACGCGCAACCGCAGGCGCAGGTCGATGTGCGGGGGACCGTATTCGAGCAGGACATAACGGTCTCCGGCTTGGCGGTAGACGGCTGTGGGGCGGTTGACTGTGGCGGGAAGCTCCGCGAGCACGCATCCGCCGTCGCGCCGCCCCTGCGGCGCAGCCGCTGGTGCGGGCGGCGCCGTCGCCGAGCGCAGCTGCCGTACCGTGCGGTCCTGAGCCTTCTCAAGCGCGAGCGCGTCCTCGAAGTCGAGCCGGTGGAAGCGGAGAGTATCGCCCGGCTTGACCTGGCCGATCTTCCAGAGCTCCGCCTTGACGATCGTTGCCGGGCAGACGAAGCCGCCGAGGCTCGGACCGTCGCAGGTCAGAATGACCGGTGTGTCGCCGGTGAAGTTGATGCTGCCGACCGCGTACATGCAATCGTGGATGTTGGAAGGATGCAGCCCCGCCTCGCCGCCGTTGCTGCGTGCCCATCGGGGCTTCGGTCCGATCAGCCGTACGCCGAGTCGGTTGGAGTTGTGGTGGACACGGTAGTCGGTCGAGAAGAATGTCTCGATATCCTCTTCGGTGAAGAAGTCCGGTGCGCCGTGCGGACCGTAGAGCACGCCGATGTCCCAGTGCCTGCCGTAGCGTGGGATCGATTCCGGCGCTGCCGGGCCGGGCGGCAACGAGAGGCGAGAGGCCGTGCCGGGCCGGTTCACGAGCAGCACGTCGCGAACGCGCAGGGTTCGGCCCGCATGCCCTCCGAACTGGCCGAGCGGAAATGTCGATCGGCTGCCGAGAAACAGGGGAACGTCGAGCCCGTGGCGGACGGCGAGGTAGCTGCGGCAGCCGCTTGCCACGCGCCCGATCCGCAGCACCTGATCCGCTCGCACCGTGAGGGGACGCCACCACGGCAACGGCTCGTCGTCTCCTTCGAGCGTCGCCGGCGCCGGCGCACCGGTCAGCGCGATCACGGCATCGGCGTGAAAGCGCAGGGCAGGCCCCTGGAGCGTACATTCCAATCCGGCAGCCTCCTCGGCGTTGCCGACGATGCGGTTCGCGAGCCGCAAGGCGTAATCGTCCATCGGGCCCGAAGGCGGGACGCCTACCGCCCAGTAGCCCGTGCGGCCCGGATAGTCCTGCACCGTCGTGAAAATGCCCGGCTCCACCACCTCGATCACCGGGGCCGCATACTCGTGGTCGTCGAGGAAGCGTGTCGATAGGCGGGCGGAGGAGAACTCCGGGCCAGCGAGGATGGTGCGCAGGTAGTCGAGATTGGTCGCGATGCCCGCGAGGCGCGTACGCTCCAGCGCGTCGAGCAGGCGCACGCGCGCCTCGTTCCGGTCGCGGCCGCAAGCGATCACCTTGGCGATCATCGGATCGTAGTGCGCGGAGACTTCGGTCCCCGTCGTGACCCAGGTGTCCACCCGCACGTCGTCCGGGAATGACACTTCCGTCAGAACACCGGGCGAGGGCTGGAAATGACAGACCGGGCTTTCCGCATAGAGGCGCGCTTCGATGGCGGCGCCATGCGGCTCGGGGAGGCGCTCGAACGAGGGCGGCTCGCCGGCCGCCACGCGGATCATCCACTCCACCAGGTCGAGGCCGGTCACGGCTTCGGTGACGGGGTGCTCCACCTGGAGCCGCGTGTTCACCTCGAGGAAGTAGAACGCATCGCGCGCCGCGTCGTAGATGAACTCGACCGTGCCGGCCGAGACATATCCTACGGCCTCGCCGAGCCTCACGGCGGCTTCGAGCAACCGCGCGCGCGTGGCGGGCGGCAGAGCGGGCGCCGGCGTCTCCTCGATCACCTTCTGGTTGCGCCGCTGCACCGAGCAGTCGCGCTCGCCCAGCGCGACCACTCGGCCCATGCCGTCTCCGAAGAGCTGCGCTTCCACATGCCGTGCACCATCGATGAAGCGCTCGAGAAATACGCCCCCGTCCTTGAAAAAGCTCCGGCCGAGCCGTTGGACCGACTCGAACGCGCTCGCGAGCTCCCGATCGGTCTCGCAGCGGGCCAGGCCGATGCCGCCGCCGCCGGCGGTGCTCTTCAGCATCACGGGATAGCCGATGCGCGCGGCCGCCTCCCGGGCCTCCTTTAGATTGCGCAGCAGGCCCGTGCCCGGACTGAGGGGGAGGCCGGCCGCCTCGGCGAGCTCCCGTGACGTGTGCTTCTGGCCGAAGCGGCGGATTTGCTCCGGCGTCGGACCGACGAAGACAACGCTCGCGGTCGTGCACTGCTCGGCGAAATCGGCGTTCTCGGATAGAAAGCCGTAGCCGGGAATGACGGCGTCCGCGCCGGTCTCCCGGGCGATCTCCAGAATTCGCTCGCCTCGCAGATAGCTCTCGGCGGGCACATGACCACCGAGCGCGACGGCCATGTCCGCTGCCGTGACGTGCAAGCTATCGCGATCGGCGTCGGAGTAGACCGCTACGGAACGGATGCCCATGCGTCTCAGCGTCCGCGCGATGCGCACCGCAATCTCGCCGCGATTCGCAATGAGGACAGTCCGAAACACATTGCCCCCGTCAGATCCGGTTCGATTCCAGCCGTTCCAAATACGGCCGCCAGCCTCCGAAGGCGGTGATATCGCGCGCTCCCGCGATCGCCCAGGTCTCGCACAGGAAGCCGTGCACGCGGCGGCCATCGGCGAGCTCCACCGTGCCGATGCCGAGCGGCGGCGGAATCAGCGCGACCAGCGAGCCGAAGCGCTCGACCGGCATGCTCCACAGCTCCACTTCGATCGGCGCGCCCTTGCCCGTGCGGGCCAGCCCCGGCTTGGGCGGTGCCGAGCCGGCGAGCGCGTAGAGCCGGTACGCGGCCGACGTGCGCGTGGTCTCGAGCTGCATGGCGCCGCGCTCGATGAGCTGGCCATTGAGCGGCATGCCGGAGAGATGCGCGCCGACGACGGCCACGACGACCCACTCGCCCGCCTGGGAGGCGGGAGTCGGCGGGGGCGCCGGTAGGTCTTTCTGCGAGACACCGCGCTTCCACGGCGCCGCGCTTTGCCAGCGCCGGCCGAACTCGATGAGCCGCGGCTCGTGCCAGGCGGGTGCGATCAGCGTGAGGCCGGCCGGCAGGCCGTCGGAGCGCAGCCCTGCGGGCAGCGCGATAGCGCTCCAATCAAGCAGGTTCACGAAATTGGTGTACGTCCCCATGCACGCGTTGAGCGCCACGGGATCGGCGAGGACCTGCTCGATCGTCGGAATCGTGGGAGCCGTCGGCACGAGCAAGCCATCGAGGCCTTCGAGCAGCGACTCGGCGCGGCGGGCGAGGGTCATGCGGCGGTATTCGGCTTTGAACGTATCCACGGCGTTGAAGCTCGTCGCCTTCTCGACGATGCCGCGGACGACCGGGTGGACCGCCTCGGGCCGCGTGCCGATCAGTTCGCCGAACGCCGCATAGCGCTCCGCGACCCACGGTCCGTCGTACAAGAGCGCGGCGGCCTCGAAGAGCGGCGCGAAATCGACGGGCCGCAGCTGCACGCCGAGCTGCGCGAGCCGCTTGAGCGCGCGCGCATGGGTGCGTTCGG
>JASHTA010000342.1 GCA_030040795.1 Gammaproteobacteria bacterium
CGTGCGTTCCTCGATCACCTCGCGAAGCAGTCCGACGTGAGGCCGGGCGCGATCGGCACGACCGGCTACTGCATGGGCGGACTCATGTCGCTCACCGCGGCCGGCACGTACCCGGACCACATCGTCGCGACCGCCTCGTACCACGGTGGCCGGCTCGCGACCGATGCGCCGGACAGCCCGCATCTGCTCGCCCCGAAGATCAGGTCGCGGGTCTACATCGCCGGAGCGGTCGAGGATCAATCCTTCCCCGACGACATGAAACAGCGGCTCGAAGAGGCGCTGACCCAGGCCGGCGTCGACCACAAGATCCAGACCTATCCGGCCAAGCACGGCTGGGTGTTCCGCGATACGCCCGTCTACGATGCCGCCGCCGCCGAGCGTCACTGGCTCTCGATGGTCACGCTCTTCGACACGACGCTGAAGCACTGACCTCGCGCGGCGATCGGCCGCGATTCAACGAGCCGTCTGCTTGGAGAGCAGATTACGAATCTCCTCGAGCAGCACTTCCTGACGCGGCGGTGGCGGCGGCGCGGCCGCGGGGGCGGGCTTCTTGAGCTTGTTGATGCCCCGCAGGCAGATGAAGATGACAAACGCGATGATGAGGAAATTGACGATCGATTGAGCGAACAAGCCGTATTTGAGCAGCACGGGAGCGCCCTTGGCGTCCGTGGCGATTCGCACCGCGAGATTGGAGAAATCGGTGCCGCTCGTGAGCACGCCGACGACGGGCATGATGATCCCGTTGACGAGCGAGGATACGATGGTGCCGAATGCCGCGCCGATGACCACACCGACCGCGAGGTCGATGACGCTGCCGCGCATGGCGAATTCTTTGAATTCACTGGCTATGCTCATGGCTGATTCCTCGGATATGTGAGCGAGCGTCGCATCAGAACGAGTAGACGAGATTGATCGTTTCGACCGTGTTCAGCGACTTGGTGCCCGGCGGGGGCTGGGTGTTGTCCTGGACGTTATATCCCAAGCTCAGCGCGAGCTTCTTGGACATCTTGACCGCGAGCGCCAGCGTGTTCGTGATCAGCGTATTGGGCCCTCCCGCGTTCACGAGGAGCGTGTCGGAGAGCGTCGTCGAGCTGGTGAGCTTCTGCGAGTAATCGAGTCCGACCGTGCCGACCGCGTAATTCTGGGTTTCGAGAGGGGTCCTGTACGTCACGGTACCGACGGTCTGTATCAGCTCGGGCCGAGATGCCATGTAGCCGGCGCCGACCTGCACGCTGAGCTTGATCGCGTCGGTATCGAACAGCTTGTAGCCGAGGCCCGCCGTGCCGCTCGCCTGGTATTGAAAACCGTCGAACAGGTCGCGCCCGTAGCGCGCGGCGCCGAACGTGTACAGGGTCGAGTTGAGGTTGTAATTGGTCTGCCAGAGCGCGTCATAGCGCTCCGCCGAGGTAATGTCGGCGCTCTCTCCGTAGAGAAGGTCGAGATGCAGGGTATGCTTCCAGGCATCCTGCAGGTACGACATGTCGAGCGCGGCGTTGGCCGACTTGGCGTTGGAATTGCCGTGGGAGTCCATGAAGCCGAACTGGCCCGAGCCCGTCCACACGCCCATCGGCGGTGGGGGCGGCGCCGGCGGGTCGTCTGCGAGCGCGACCATGGGCAGCAGGACGATGGCCATCAATGCAATTCCGCGCACTTTGCTCATTGTTGTGGTCCCTTTCCGGATCGATTGAAGAATCTGCTCGGAGCCCTGTTCCGACACGTCCGCGCAGCGTGAGGCGGCGGCAAAGTGTGAAGACCATGAGACCGCCCGGATGGCGAGCCGGCGTCCGGCTTCCTGACACGAGGGGGCCGATGAAGCTATTGTGCCAAAGATGGTTTCGGCGCGGCAAGGATGGCTTCGCGCAGGATGGCCCCGAGCAGGATAGCCTCGCGCAGGATGGCCCCGCGCGTTTCGCCGCCCGCGCGCCGGAGCGGCGAGCCTTTCGGCCGCTTTACTGCTCTTCAGTTGGCGAAGCGAGAGGATCGGGCGGTAACGCTTCGAACTGCCGATCGGTGCTCTCGCTGCGCTTGCGCTCGAAAATCTCCTCGCGATCGACTGGCACGCTCCGCGGCGCGTTGATCCCGATGCGAACCTGATTGCCTTTGACACCGAGGACCGTGACGATCACATCGTCTCCGATGTGAAGGGACTCACCCGAACGGCGTGTCAGTATCAGCATGGATAAGCTCCTGCGATGGGGCGCGGTCGCGTGGACAAAGGCCGATGTAATTTTTATCGAAGCAACCAGAGACGCTGCGCGTCCCCGTGCATGAGGCATTCGTAGTCGCGCTGTTCTCGTTTCTTTTGTTGGCGGCTGTCTTGAGGCTGCACGGCTGCCCGATACGGCGAGCAGCGGATGTACTTATATGCGTCTCGGTCGCGCTCATCAAGCTGCGTTGCAGCAGGCAAGGCCTATTCCAGCCGCTGCGCGGTCGGTGAGGGTCGCGCCGTCCCTGCCGACGGTCGATGCAATGGTCTTTTGCCAGGCAGTACAATCGAGCGCGCCGTGCTGTTCGCGCCACGGTAGACAATGAAGGGACATGCGATGAGGAATCACGCTGCGACACTCTTGCTGGTCGTTGGGGCTCTCATCGCTCTGCCCGCAAGCGTCCATGCCGACGATGCGGGCAAATCCGGCGCCGGCGCGAAGAGCGAGAAGAGCGAGGCCCCCGATCAGTACGTCGAGGAGCGCCATGAGAGTCATGGATCGATCGTGCTGGACGGCAAGCGAGTCAACTACACGGCCATCGCCGGCACCCTCATGATCGAGGACTCGAAGAACGAGCCCGGCGCGATGATGTCGTACGTCGCGTATTTCAGAACCGGCGCGGGCGCTCCGGGGAACCGTCCGATCACGTTTCTTTACAACGGCGGCCCGGGTTCCGCGACGGTCTGGCTGCATATCGGCGCCTTCGGACCCAGGCGCGTCGTGGTCGGCAACGGCATGCGGGGACCGCCCGCTCCCTATCCGCTCGTCGATAATCCCTACTCGCCGCTCGATGTGACGGATCTTGTCTTCATCGATGCGCCGGGTACCGGATTCGGCCGGGTCGGCGTCGATCTCGAGAAGGTCCCCGACCAGGACGACAAGCGCAAGCAGGCTCAGCAGCGCAACGACGCGCTGAGGAAGGACTTCTACGGAGTCGATCAGGACGCGCGTGCCTTCGACATCTTCATCACGAAGTTCCTGACGAAGTTCTCGCGCTGGAACTCGCCGAAGTTCCTCTTCGGCGAGAGCTACGGCACCACGCGCTCGGCCGTGCTGGTGTCGCTCCTGCAGAGCCGGTCGGACATCGATGTCAACGGCGTCATGCTCTTGTCTCAGATTCTCGACTTCGGACTGAGCGACGACGGACCCGGCGACGATCCGGGCAACGATATGCCGTACGTGCTGAGTCTGCCGACCTACGCCGCCACCGCGTGGTATCACAAGAGTCTTCCGAGCGAGCCTCCGCAGCTCGAGCCCTTCCTCGACACGGTCGAGAAATTCGCGCTGTCGGATTACGCCTCGGCGCTTGCCGCGGGCGACGGCCTGAGCGAGCAGGACCGCCATGCGATCGCCGAGAGGCTGCACGAGTTCACCGGGCTGCCGGTCGATTACATCGAGAAGGCGAACCTGAGAGTGGACGGCGGCATGTTCGAGAAGACCCTGCTGGAAAGTCAGGGCCTCACGATCGGCCGACTCGATACTCGCTATACCGGTCCGACGATAGATCTGTTGAGCGAGGAGGCGGCATACGATCCGCAGTCCGCCGCCATCAGCTCGGCCTTCGTGTCTGTCTACAACCAGTATGCGAGGGAGACGCTGGGCTTTCCCGCCGATGAGAAGTACAAACCGACGGCGGAGCACATGGGCGACTGGGATTTCAAGCACAAGCAGCCTGGCGAGGGCAGCGCGGATCCCATTTCGCTCAACGTCATGCCCGACCTGGCGACGGCCATGAAGGAGAATCCCCGCCTGAAAGTCGCCCTGTTCAGCGGCTATTACGACCTTGCGACTCCGTTCTTCGAGGGGCAATACGAGATGAGCCATCTCGGGCTGCCGCCGGACTTGCGCAAGAACATCGAGATCCAGCATTTCGACACGGGACACATGGTGTACGTGAGCTCCGATGCGCTGAAGAAGCTGCGTGACGCCGTGGTGGCGTTCATCGCGGCCTCGAGCCAGTGAGGGACCGCGCACAGTGAGAGACCGTGCGCAATGCGGGGCTATGCGCAATGAGGGGCCGTGCGCACGACGATGGCTAGAGCCAGAGCACGCCGACGAGCACCGTGAGGGCGGTGAGCGGCGCGCCGGCCTTGAAGTACGTCCAGAAGCGGATTCGAACGCCGTGGGACTGCGCGCCTTGCGCGACGATGAGGTTTGCGATGGAGCCCACGAGCGTGAGATTGCCCGCAAGCGTGGACGCCATGGCGAGCGCGAGCCAGGCCCGTCGCGGATCGCGAAGCGCGGCGACGAACGGCTTTAGAACCAGCACCGCCGGCACGTTGCTCACGAGGTTCGACAGCGCCACGGTCACGGCGCTCAAGATCGAGACGCTCTCGAGCCTCAACGTGCCGATCACGGCCTCGGCGCGTGCGGAGAGCACCCACTTTTGCATGCCGGCTACGACGATGAATAGCCCGGCGAACATGGCGAGCAGCGGCCAGTCGATCTCGGCGTACACCCTCCGCGATTCGATGCGGCGTGTGATGAGCATCAGGGCTCCGGCCGCGATCGCGACCTCGGGCGGTGGCAGACCGGCGAAAAACGCCGCCATCATCGCGAGCGTCACCAGAACCGGCTTGGCGGCGAGGGCGCGATGGCTACCGTCGCTCGGTAGTGCCTCGGGCCGTACCTCTCCGGGCCGTGGCGGGGCAGGCTGTTTCTCGGCGCGCAGTGTGGTCAGGCTCCAGAACTCCTCGCGGAAGATCAGGGCGAGCAGCGCGATGGTGAGGAAGAGGCCGATGCCGGCGACCGGCGCGAGAGCGGCGGTGAATCGCGTGTACGGAATGCCCGAGAGGCTGCCGATGATGATGTTCTGAGGATTGCCCGTGATGGTCGCGACGCTGCCGACGTTCGAAGCCATGGCGACGGCGAGCAGATAAGGAACTGGCTCGCGTTTGAGCCTGGCGGTGAGCTCGCACACGAGTGGCGTGAGAACCAGGCACACCGTGTCGTTCACCAGGAAGGCCGAAAAGAAGCCCGAGACCAGCACCACCATCGCGAGCAGGACCAGCGGATAGCGCGCTCGCGCCGCGATCCACGCATTGACCGCCTCGAACACGCCCGACAGCCGCAGATCGGCGACGACGATCATCATCCCGAGCAGCAGCGTGAGAGTGCCGAGATCGATCGCGCGGTAGGCCTCCCCGAGCGAGAGCGCGCCGCAGGCGACCATGGCGGCGGCTCCCGCGAGGGCAGCGCCGGCGCGGTCGAGCCGCAAGCCCGGGATGCCGCCGAGCGCCATGGCGATGTAGGTCAGCGCAAAAACGACGATGGCGGCGGCTTCGGTCGGCATCGAGTCAGCTCATCCAGGGGCACGGTGCGGTGGAGGTAAAATGCCTTGCGCTTTCGCTCCCGGAGAGGTGGATGCTGCAGAACGTCCGCGCCGTTGCATTCGACCTCGATAATACCCTTTGGGATGTCGAGCCTGTGATCGCGCGCGCCGAGAGGCTTCTCCTCCAGTGGCTGCGCGAGCACTGTCCACGCATTCCCGAGCGGATTTCCGCCGAGGAGATGCGTGCTGCGCGCGAGCGGCTCGCGCGCGAGGAGCCGCAGAGGGCGCACGATCTCACGTACGTCCGCACGGAGGCCCTCGCGAGGCATGCGCGGGAGTGTGGATACGGCGCCGAGGTCGCCGAGCAGGCGTTCCAGGTCTTCTTCGCCGCGCGCAACGAGCTCGAGCCTTTTCGCGACGTAAGGCCTGCATTGGAGCGGCTGCAAGGCCGCTACCTGCTCGCGACGCTCAGCAACGGCAACGCCGATCTCGCGCGCATCGGGTTGACCGATCTGTTCACGCTGTCTCTCAATGCCCGGCAAATCGGCTTCGCGAAGCCTCATCCGGTGTGCTTCCAGCGTCTGGCCCAGGGCTTGCGGCTCGACCCGCGGAACATTCTTTACGCCGGCGACGATCCGGTCATCGACGTGGAAGCGGCCCGCGCCGCGGGCCTGCGCACGGCCTGGGTCAACCGCCGCCGCGAGCGTTGGCCGGATGGGCTCATCGCCCCGGATCTCGTCGTGACCAGCTGCGTCTCGCTCGCGGACGCTCTAGAGAGCGATCACGAGTCCGCGCCGCCCGGCGATGGATGAGCCGTTCGGTGCCCGCTGCTCGGTCATTCTCGCTCGTGGCGAGAGGTATCGCGGACCGGCTCGCGGCGGTCTTGGCCGATCAGCCTGCCGCGCGTGTGCACGGTGGATCGATCAATGAGAGCTATCGATGGGAGAGCTCGGTCGGACCGCTGTTCGTGAAGGTCGCCGCCGCGCGCAAGCTCGCCATGCTCGAGGCGGAAGCCGCCGGGCTGGATGAGCTGCGCGGCGCAAGTGCCGTGCGCGTACCGCGCGTTCTCGCCTGCGGCGCGGCCGAAGACCTCGCCTATCTTGCGCTCGAATGGATCGACCTGCGGGCGCGACCCGCGGCGGGGGAGCCTCGGGGGGCCCCGACAGGACTGGGAGCCAAGTCAGGCGGTTTGGGAGCCAAGGCGGCTGGTGTGGGAGCCCAAACGGCTGGTTTGGGAACCCACGCAGGACTCGGCGCCGACGCTCGCCTGGGGGAGGCGCTCGCTCACCAGCACCGGGTCACCTCGGAGACCTTCGGCTGGGTGCGCGACAACACCATCGGGAGCACGCCTCAGCAGAACGCCCGAACGGACGATTGGGTGCGCTTCTTTCGAGAGCATCGGTTGCGGTACCAGCTCGTGCTCGCGCAGGCCGAGGGACATGTCGGCCGGTTGCAGCAGCGTGGAGCCGAGCTGCTCGATCGCATGGACGCGTTCTTTGTGAGCTATCGGCCGGCGCCCTCCCTGCTCCACGGCGACCTGTGGGGAGGCAACTGGGGCGTCGACCCGGAAGGCACGCCGGTGATCTTCGACCCGGCCGTCTATTACGGCGATCGCGAGGCGGACATCGCCATGACCCGGCTATTCGGCGGGTTCGGGCCGAGCTTCTATGCGGCGTACCAGGCTGCATGGCCCCTCGATCGGGGCGCAGGCCCGCGCACGACACTCTACAATCTCTATCATGTGCTGAATCACTTGAACCTGTTCGGCGGCGGCTATCGGCAGCAGGCCGAGACGATGATCGACCGCTTGCTTGCGGAGCTCGCGCATTAGGTCCGAGCGGAGAGGCTCGAACGGAAAGGCTCGAACATGGAACCCGCTTATCTGTGCGATGCAATCCGAACCCCTTTCGGGCGCTACGGCGGCGCACTCGCCCCCCTGCGCGCCGATGACCTGGCAGCGATTCCGCTGCGGGCCCTCGTCGAGCGTCACTCGAAGGTCGACTGGGGGTGTCTCGATGACGTGTACTACGGCTGCGCGAACCAGGCGGGCGAGGACAACCGCAATGTCGCGCGCATGGCCGTGCTCCTGGCAGGTCTGCCGGAAACCACACCGGCCTCGACCATCAACCGCCTCTGCGGCTCGAGCCTCGATGCGGCGGCGATTGCCGCGCGCGCCATCGCGACGGGCGAGGCGGAGCTCGTCATGGCGGGCGGTGTCGAGAGCATGACGCGTGCTCCTTACGTGCTCGCCAAACCGGAGAGCGCGTACGCCCGCGGCGGCAAGCTCGAGGATACAACGCTCGGTTGGCGGTTCGTGAATCCGCTCATCAAGGCCCGGTTCGGCGTCGATTCCATGGCGGAGACAGCCGAGAACCTCGTGGCAGAGCGCGGCATCTCGCGGGCGGATCAGGATGCGTTCGCCCTGCGTAGCCAGCAGCGCTACGCGCGCGCCCGCTCCGCGGGGTTCTTCAGCCGGGAGATCTTGCCGGTCTCCGTGGCGCAGCCGCGGCAACCCCCGCGAGTCGTCGATGCGGACGAGCATCCTCGCCCCGACACGACGCTCGAGGCTCTCGCGAAGCTCAAGGGCGTCGTGCGCGCCGAGGGCTCGGTCACCGCGGGCAATGCTTCCGGCATCAACGACGGAGCGGCCGCGCTGCTCCTCGCGAGCGAGGCCGCAGCGGCCCGCTGCGGACTGGAGCCCCGCGCGCGAGTCGTTGGGAGTGCCACGGCCGGTGTTCCGCCGCGCATCATG
>JASHTA010000343.1 GCA_030040795.1 Gammaproteobacteria bacterium
GAAGCCGCCGCCGCTTGCGGTCGAGGGGATCTTGCCGCGGCTGCGGGCCCCGTGCCGCTCGAGGTCCGGCGCCGAGCTCGCGCGGACGCCGAGCTGCTCTTGCTTCGCGGTGCGGCCTCACCATTGCCCGAACGGCGTGCACGCGCCGCTGCCGGTGCCGCCGCCGAAGCGTCCGCCGTGCGCTTGCCGCGGCCGAAGCGCCTCCCGCGCTCGGGCGCCTGCGCAATGAGCGCGCGGCATTCCTCGAGCGTGAGCGACTTGGGCTCGCGGTCCTTCGGGATCTTCGCGTTCTTCTTGCCGTCGGTGATGTAGGGGCCGTAGCGGCCGTTCAGCACCTGCAGGCCGTCCACGCCGAAGTCCGTGATGATCCGGTTCGCATCCGCTTCCAGCTTCAGCCGGATGACCTCGAGCGCCCGCTCGTGCGAGACGGTATAGGGATCGTCCTCGCGGAGCGAGACGTACTTCTCTCCGTACTTGAGATAGGGGCCGAAGCGGCCGATGTTCGCCACGATCGGCTCGCCTGCCGCGGTCTGCCCGAGCGCCCTCGGCAGCTTGAACAGCTCGAGGGCGTCCGCGAGCGTGATGGCATCCATCTTCTGCCCGCGCCGCAGGCCCGCGAAGCGCGGCTTCTCGGCATCGTCCTTCGTTCCGATCTGCACGAACGGCCCATAGCGGCCCATGCGCACGGTCACCGGCTTGCCCGTGACGGGGTCCTTGCCGAGCTCGCGCGCCTGCGACACCTCCTCGCGCGTCACGTTCTTGTCGGTGCGCTCGACCTGCCGGATGAAGGGCTTCCAGAACTTCTCGAGCGGGGTGGTCCACTCCTCCTCGCCGCGCGAGATCGCATCGAGCTCGTCTTCCATCGCCGCCGTGAAGCCGTATTCGACGTAGCGGTGGAAGTGATGCGTGAGGAAGCGGTTGACGATCTTGCCCACGTCGGTCGGAATGAAGCGCCGGCTGTCCATCTCCACGTACTCCCGGTCCTGCAGGGTGGAGATGATCGTCGCGTAGGTCGAGGGCCGGCCGATGCCGAACTCCTCGAGCGCCTTGACGAGCGAGGCTTCGCTGTAGCGCGGCGGGGGCTCGGTGAAGTGCTGATCCGCACGCACGGCGAGCAGCTTCACGGGTTGACCCTCGCTCATCGGCGGGAGCACCTGGTCTCCGTCTTCGGTCTGCGCGTCGTCCGCGCCTTCCTGGTAGACGGCGATGAAGCCCGGCTTCACCAGCGTCGAGCCGTTTGCCCGCAGCAGGTGACGCTGCGGGCCGTCCGGTCCCGCGAGCATGTCGACCGCCACCGTGTCGTACAGGGCGTGGCTCATCTGCGATGCGACGGCGCGGCGCCAGACGAGCGTGTAAAGCCGGAACAGATCCCCGTCGAGCTTGCCTTCGATGTCCGAAGGCGTGATCGCGGCGGAGGTGGGGCGGATCGCCTCGTGCGCCTCCTGGGCGTTCTTCGACTTCGTCTTGTAGACGCGGGGCTCTTCGGCAACCGCGTCCGCCCCGTAGAGGCGAGCGGCGACTTCGCGGATCTCGGTGACGGCCTCCGCGGCGAGCGAGACGGAGTCGGTGCGCATGTACGTGATCAGGCCGACGCTGCCCTCTCCGACATCCACGCCCTCGTACAGCTGCTGCGCGAGCCGCATCGTGCGGCGTGCGTTGAAGCCCAGCTTGCGAGCCGCCTCCTGCTGCAAGGTGGAGGTGGTGAAGGGCGGAGCCGGATTGCGGCGGCGCTGCTTGCGGTCCACCGCGGCGACGCGCAGCTCGCCCGGCCGGCCGGCGGCCGCGCCCGCGGCGGCCTCGATCGTGCGCTCCACTTCGCGCGCGGCGGTCTCATTGACGAAGCTGAACTGCTCGACCTTCCGGCCCTGATACTCGACGAGCTTCAAGGGAAACGACTGCGCCGAGTGCTCGCCTTGGCCCTCGATGGTCCAGTACTCCTGCGCCTTGAACGCCGCGATCTCCTCCTCGCGCTCGCAGATCATCCGCAGCGCCGGGCTCTGCACGCGGCCCGCGGAGAGACCGCGCCGCACCTTCTTCCAGAGCAGCGGGGAGAGATTGAATCCGACGAGATAGTCGAGCGCGCGGCGCGCCTGCTGCGCGTTGACGAGTTCTGCCGAGACGGCGCGAGGGTTCGCGACGGCATCGCGGATCGCATGACGCGTGATCTCGTAGAACGCGACGCGATGCACCGTCTTGCTGTCGAGCGCTCCGCGGGACTTGAGGATCTCGAGCAGGTGCCAGGCGATCGCCTCACCCTCGCGGTCCGGGTCGGTCGCGAGATACAGCGCCTTCGATTTGCGCAGGCTCCGGGCGATCGCCTCCACGTGCCGCTCGCTCTTCTCCAGCATCCGATATTGCATGGCGAAGTGGCGATCGGGATTGACCGCTCCTTCCTTCGGAACGAGATCGCGCACGTGGCCGTACGAGGCCAGCACTTCGAAGTCCTTGCCGAGGTACTTCTTGATCGTGCGCGCCTTGGCGGGCGACTCGACGACGACGAGGTTGTCAGCCATGAGCTTTACGACGCGCGGACCGCCGCCCGCCACCTTCAATGCGGCGGGCGTGCGGCGGAATCAAGCGCAAGATCCTCCATCCGGGCGAATGCTTGCTCCTGGCCGGGCTGGCTCGAGAGCACCATGAGCACGACCCATTTCAACTGCTCCGTGTCGAGCTCGTCGGCATCGAGCGCAAGCATGCGGTCGACGACGATCTCCCGCTGCGGCGGCGAGAGCACGCCCAGACGCTCGAGCGTCATGAGGAAACCGCGGCACTCCGTCGAGAGCCGCGTGAGCTCGCAGTGGGAGAAGATCCGCACCGACCGGCCGCTTCCCGCGACGCTCGGGTGCGAGCGCTCCCCGGCGAGGTCGGCGAGCCAGTCGAGCGCACGCTCGACGTTCGCGTGCGCGAAGCCCGCGCGCTCGAGGTCGCGCGCGAGATCGTCGCGCTCGAGCATCTCGGGCGCCTCATCGAGCATGTAGCGGTCGAAAACGTAGATCAGGATGTCGAGAACGCTGGTAGTCATCGCAAGAGTCACGAGAGGCGACAGTAACGACCGCCGGGATGAGGTGCGACACGCCCCCGGAGCTCGAGAATCAACAACATCGATGCAATGCAGCCGCTCGCGAGACCTGTTCGTTCGACGAGCGTACTGATACTCACGGGCTCGAAGCCGAGCGCATCTA
>JASHTA010000344.1 GCA_030040795.1 Gammaproteobacteria bacterium
AGCGGTGTCGCGACCGAGTTGAGGAAATCGAGACCGCGGGAGCCGGCAACGAAAATCGCGGGTACGCGTTGTTCCATGTCGATGCGCGTTCAGCTCACACGCGACAACCATAACCTGCCCAGTAGAGGTTGAGAAGTTAACGGCGCTGGAGTAACCTCTATAAAATAAATATAAAGGTTACTACCGCGGTGGCCTGAAGGAGACGACCGATGTCAGGCAGGAGTGCAAGCGTGGTCTTGGTGCATGGAGCGTGGGCCGACGGCTCGAGCTGGGCAAAAGTCATCGGACCTTTGGCCATGGACGGTTTGCGAGTGGTCGCAGCTCCACTGCCCCTGACATCGTTCGCCGACGATGTGGCGGCGCTCCGCTTCACGCTCGAGCGAGTCGCGAAGCCGGTGGTTCTGGTGGGTCACGCGTACGCCGGAGCCGTGATCGGGGCCGCCCGTGATGACGGGGTCAAGGCGCTGGTCTACGTGACCGCGCTCGCCCCCGACGAGGGGGAAACGGTCGCCGATGTTTTCTATCGCGCAGCGCCTCATCCCTTGGCTCCCAAGCTGGCGCCGGACGAGCGCGGCTGGATCTACCTGCCCGACGAGGCCTTCGCGACGGCCTTTGCGCAGAACGCGACCGCGCAAGAATTGGCGGTGCTTCGCGCAGTTCAGCGGCCCATCTCGCCAACATGCATCACCGTGCCGGTCGGCCGTCCGCTCTGGAAAGAGCGGCCGACGTGGTTTCTGATCGGGGAGCAGGATCGGATGATCGTCGAGGAGACGCAGCGCTTCATGGCCGAGCGTATGCGTGCTCGGGCGCGATCGGGTCCCTTGGATCACACGCCGCTCGTCAGCGCACCTGGCGCGGTGGTCGAGATCGTACGCGAGGCGGTTCGAGAAACGGCGTAGCCACGCGTCATTGCGCCAGTGTCAACTACCCCGGGGAGGAGATCTCCATGAGCGCGGTCAGATATGTTTCGGCTCAAGTCGACGGATCAACTGTCTTCTACCGGGAGGCCGGTCCACGGAAAGCGCCCAGTCTTCTGCTGCTCCACGGTTTCCCGAGCGCGAGCCACATGTTCCGCGATCTCATCCCGCTGCTTGCCGATCGCTATCACCTCGTCGCTCCGGATTTGCCCGGGTTCGGGCGGTCGTCTACTCCTTCAACCCCTACATTCGATCAACTGGCGCAGGGGATAGATCGCTTCACGGAGGTCGTAGGGCTCGAGCGCTTCGCCGTCTACGTGTTCGACTACGGCGCCCCGACGGGATTCAGGATCGCCGTCAAGCACCCGGATCGGATCACGGCGATCATCACGCAGAACGGCAATGCGTACGAGGAAGGCCTGAGCGAGGGTTGGAATCCCATCCGCGCCTACTGGCAGGACGCCTCGAAGACGAACCGCGATGCGCTGCGTGCCTTCCTCAAGCCCGATACGACCGTCTGGCAATACACTCATGGGGTCACCGACCCGAGTGCGGTTTCCCCGGACGGCTACTCGCTCGATAACTACTACTTGGCGAGGCCCGGCGCCGAGGATCTGCAGCTCGATCTGTTCGGAGACTACAAGAGCAACATCGCGCTGTATCCTGCCTTTCAGGAGTACTTCCGCAAACGGCAGCCGCGGCTCCTCGCGGTGTGGGGTCGGAACGACTCGTTCTTCCTGCCGCAAGGTGCCGAAGCGTTCAAGCGGGACATCCCGAGCGCGGACGTACGCTTCTTCGACACCGGGCACTTCGCCCTGGAAACGCACGCGGCCGAGATCGCCGCGGCGATCCGGGAATTTCTCGCGGAACGGAGCGCAAAGTCATGACGGCTCTTCCCTTGGTCGTGTTCGATGTGAACGAGACGCTTCTCGATCTCACGGTGATGGAGCCGACCTTCGAGCGCATCTTCGGCGACAAAGGCGCCATGCGCCTGTGGTTCGCCAACCTCATCCTCTATTCCGCAGCGTTGACCGTCGCCGGCTGCTATGTCCCGTTCACGGACATCGGCTCGGCCGTCTTGCAGATGTTGGCGGCAACGCGAGGGATCAAGCTGAGCGATGAGGACAAGGCGGAGCTCATCGAGCGATTCTCGACCATGCCGCCTCATCCCGAGGTTCCGGCGGCTCTTCGCAAGCTTCGCGACGCTGGATTTCGTCTTTTCACCCTGACGGACAATCTCCTCGAGGTGCAGACGCGCCAGCTCCGCCATGGCGGGATCGTCGAGCTCTTCGAGCGCCGCTTCAGCGCCGATGCAGTCAAGCACCACAAGCCCGCGCGGGAGGCCTATCGCCATGTCGAGAAGGAGCTCGGCGCCGCGCCTTCGCAGCTGTGCCTGATCGCCTGCCATACGTGGGACACCCTGGGCGCAGCCGCTGCGGGATGGGAGGCTGCCTTGATCAAGCGGGCCGGCAACGACGTGTTGGCCGTCGGGCCTCAGCCGCACCTCGTCGGGAGGGACTTGAATGACATCGCCGATCAGTTGATCGCGCGTCACAAATGATGCTGTAGATGCAAGTGTCGCGCACGGTGCCGTCCTTGCGTGCCTTGTGGTGACGGTTCACACCGTCCTTCCTCGCACCCAGCGCCAAGCTCAGCTTATTATCACGGTCCTGATAAGATATCAGGGGGCTGATACGATGATCAAGGACGTACGCGCGGGCCTGCCGCACCTGCCTGCCGTAGGGGAGGCAAAGCGCGGCCCCGAGGGCTACCTCACCTATCTGCTGCGACAAGCGAACGCGTCCGTGCGGCTCGCGGTCGATCGCGCGCTCGCGAAAGAGAACATGACCTATCCGCAGCAGTCGGCGCTGACGATGATCCGCGCCTATGAGGCGATCTCGGCCGCCGATCTGGCACGGCTGACGATGCTGACGCCGCAGACAATCAACGGAATCGTGCGCGCGCTGGAAATGCGCGGCGCCATCAGAAAAGAGCCGGATCGCGTCAACGGACGCATCTTGCGGCTCATCGTTACCGACGAAGGCCGCGCGCTCAACAAGCGTTGCCGCGCGCTCGCGGCGCCCATCGAGGCGGCATTGAAGTCGAAGATGAATGCGAGCGTCGAGGGTCTGATCCGGCAATGGCTGGTCGATGTCGCCAAGGCGTTTCTGGAGTGACTGTCCTTGCCTGGCGCGATTCGCTTGTCTATTCCAAGTGCTCAGTCCGTGGTTAAGTGCTCAGTCCCTGGTTCACCCACGAAGGTCGGCGTATGAACTTCAGTGAGTACCCCATCGAGTCGCTGATGTACGTCACCGACCGTCCCGAGATCGTTTTCGTGCGCGGCGAAGGTGCGTGGCTGTACGACAACAACGGCAAGCGGTACCTCGATTTTATCCAGGGATGGGCGGTGAACAGTCTCGGGCACTGCAATCCCGGCATGGTTGAAGCGCTCAGCGCTCAGGCACGGCGTCTCATCAACCCATCGCCGGCGTTCTACAACGAGCCGATGGTGCGGCTCGCGGCGCTGCTCACGCAGCACAGTTGCTTCGACAAGGTGTTCTTCGCGAACAGCGGTGCCGAAGCGAACGAGGGAGCGATCAAGCTCGCGCGCAAGTGGGGGAAGCGGCACAAGGACGGTGCGTACGAAATCATCACGTTCGGCCAAAGCTTCCACGGACGAACGCTCGCCACGATGTCGGCGAGCGGCAAAGCGGGCTGGGATACGATGTATGCCCCTCAGGTACCCGGCTTCCCGAAGGCCCAGTTGAACGAAATCGCGTCAGTGGAAAGGCTGATCGGCAGCCAGACCGTCGCCGTGATGGTCGAGCCGATTCAAGGCGAAGGCGGTGTGATTCCGGCAACACGCGAGTTCATGAGGCAATTGCGTGCGCTGACGCAGCAACACCGCATCCTTCTGATTGCGGATGAGGTGCAGAGCGGCTGCGGCCGCAGCGGCAGGCTGTTCGCATATGAGCTATCGGACATCGAGCCGGACATCATGACGCTCGG
>JASHTA010000345.1 GCA_030040795.1 Gammaproteobacteria bacterium
TTCGAGGATAATCCGGACGTCGTTCGGAGCATCGTCGCCGAAGGCGCCGACAAAGCGCGCGAAGCCGCGCGCCAGACGCTCGACGACGTGAGGCGCGCGATGCATCTGCGAGCAGACTGATGGCGAACAAGCCGAAGCTGAGGGTCGTCGTGACGCACGAGCCGCCGCAATCTACGGCGCCGCCGGCCGTACTGGAGCAGGCGCCGGAGCAGGTGGAGATGCCCTTCGCCGTGGTGAACGGCGAGCCCGTGACGCAGCTGCCGCGCGACCTGTACATTCCGCCGCAGGCGCTCGAGATCTTCCTCGAGGCGTTCGAGGGTCCGCTCGATCTGCTGCTCTATCTCATCCGCCGCCAGAACCTGAACGTTCTCGACATCCCGATCGCCGAGATCACACGCCAGTACATGCAGTACATCGAGCTGATGCAGGACCTGCAGCTCGAGCTGGCCGGCGAGTACCTGGTCATGGCCGCGACGCTCGCGGAGATCAAATCGCGCATGCTGCTGCCCCGCGCGCACGGGGAGGGGCTCGAAGCGGCGGAGGACGATCCGCGCGCGGAGCTGGTGCGCAGGCTCCAGGAGTACGAGCGCTTCAAGCAGGCCGCCGAGACGCTCGACAGGCTGCCGCGCCTCGAGCGGGACGTGTGGGACGCGAGTGCGGAGCTCAAGGATCGCAAGGTCGTGCGGCTGCTGCCGCAAGTCACGTTGAGGGAGATGCTCGCCGCCTTCAAGGAAGTCGTCGTGCGCGCCGAGCTCTTCGCGCCGCACCGCGTCGGGCGGGAGCGCTTGTCGGTCCGCGAGCGAATGAGCGATATTCTCGCCTCGCTCGAGCACTCGAGCTTCCTCGAGTTTGGACGCCTGTTCAAGCCGGAAGAGGGACGTATGGGGGTCACGGTCGCATTCGCGGCGATCCTGGAGCTGGTGCGGGAAGGCTTGATCGATATCGTTCAGGCCGAGCCGTTCGCTCCCTTGCACGTGCGCGCGACCGCTCCGGGCCGCAGCTTGCGTCTGGTCGCGGACCCTCAGGCCCCGGGAGCATCCGACGCATGAACGACTCGCACCTGAAGAATGTCATCGAAGCTGCGCTGCTCGCGGCGGGCCGGCCCCTGCAGATCGCGGATCTCGCCGCGCTGTTCGAGGAGCCGCTGCGCCCCGAGAAGGAGCGAATCCACGCCGCGCTCGATGCGATCGCGGCGGATTACGCCGAGCGGGGCATCGAGCTCAAGGAGACCGCGTCGGGATTCCGGGTCCAAGTGCGCCGCGACCTCGCCGAGGAAATCTCGAGGCTTTGGCCCGAGCGGCCCGCGCGCTATTCTCGGGCGCTGCTCGAGACGCTGGCGCTCATCGCCTACCGGCAGCCCATCACGCGCGGCGAGATCGAGGCGGTGCGCGGCGTCGCGGTGAATCCCAACATCGTCAAGACGCTCATCGAGCGCAACTGGGTCCGCGTCGTCGGCCAGCGCGACGTGCCCGGCCGGCCCGAGCTCCTCGGCACCACGCGAGAGTTCCTCGACTACTTCGGCCTCAAGCGGCTCGATGAGCTGCCGCCGCTCGCCGAGCTCAGGGCGATGGCCGACCTCAATGTCCAGCTCGATCTGGAGCCGGCCGCCCCGTCCGCGCCACCGTCCGGGACCGACGATCCGACCGCCGGTTTGGGGCCGCTTCAGCCGGATCGGCCCGGCGAAGCTCTCGGGCCTTCCGGGGCGGAGCCCGATGTTTTCGGCGAAGAGCTCGACGAGGACGAGCGCGAGGCGGGCGAGGATCCGGAAAGCTCCACAGGCATGGTCGCTGCCCCGGTGGAGGGCGGCCCGGCGATCGACTAGCCGGTATCGGCCGCCCAGCGCGCACGATTCATGTCGTACGGTTCCCGAGGGCGCCCGGATTCCCGGCGGCGCGAAGCGCCCAGTGGGCGCGATGCACACGATGGACGCGCGGTGCCGGGCGAGCGGCTGCAGAAGGCCCTCGCGCACCTGGGACTCGGTTCGCGTCGTGACGTCGAAACGTGGATAAAGGCCGGCCGCCTCACCGTGAACGGTGAGACGGCGGCACTCGGCACACGGGTGCGTGAGGCAGATCAGATTCGGCTCGACGGCCGGCCGGTGCGCCGCCGGCCCCCCGCCTTCCAACAAGTGCTTCTCTGTCATCGCTCGCCGGGCGAGCGGCTCGAGCGGCCGGTTGCCTCGCCCGAGCAGGCCGCGTCCGAGCGCCAGTCGCTCTTCGAGCGGCTGCCGCACGTCGCGGGCCGTCGATTCATCGCCGTGAGCCCGATGCCCCGGCAGGACGGCGGGCTCGAGCTCGTCACCTCCGACGGGGAGCTGGCCGAGAAGCTCCAGCGCGCCGTGCGCGGCCTCGTCGCGGAGTTCAGCGTGCGCGTTCGCGGCGAGCTCGGCGAGGCGCAGCTCCAAGGCGTGCTCGACGGTGTGCTCGATCGCGGGGCGCACCTTGAAGTGCTGGCCTGCTCACCGACCGGAGGGGAGGGCGCCAACCGGTGGTATTCGCTCACGGCACGCGGGGCGAGCGGCAAGGACGTGCGCCAGCTGTTCGAGCGCTCGGGCGCGCTCGTAAGCCGCGTGCTTCGTACGGGGCTCGGCACCGTCTCGCTCGAGCGGACGCTCTCGCGCGGGCAGTTCCGCAAGCTCGAGCCCGAGGAGCTCGCGCGGCTCATCGGCGGGGACCGCAGTGAGACGGTCCGCGGGCCCGACAAGGTTGCTGGGCGTCGCGACGGCGCCACTGAGCGTCGCGGCACCGTCACTGCGCGTCGCGGCACCGTCACTGCGCGTCGAAGCTCTCGCCGGTAACCCCCCGGCTGGCAGGCCCGAGCAGGGCGAGGTAGGGACCGGTCAGCGAGCGCGGCTCCGGCACCGTCGCCGGATTCTCCGCGGGGTAGGCCTGCTGCCGCATGCGCGTGCGCGCGCGTCCGGGGTTGAGCGTGTTCACGCGGATGGACGTGATGTCCGAGAGCTCCGCGGCTAGGATCTGTGCCAACCCTTCGATGCCGAATTTCGAGACGGCGTAGGCCCCCCAGTACGCGCGGCCTTGCCGCCCCACTCCGCTCGATGTGAACAGGATCGAGGCGTCGGCCGAGCGCTTGAGCGCGGGCAGCAGCACCTGCGTGAGCGCAAATGCGGCCGTCAGATTGACGTGCAGGACTCGGCACCAGGTCGGCACATCGTAGTGCTCGATGGGTGAGAGCGTTCCGAGCAGCCCGGCGTTGTGCACCAGTCCGTCGAGCCGTCCAAAGCGCTCCGCGACTGCGGCGGCGAGCCGGTCGTAGTCCTGTGCGAGTGCGCGCTCCAGATCGAGCACGGCGACCGTGGAATCCCCCGGCCGCTCCGCGTCGATCTCTCGCAGCACCGCCTCGAGCTTGCGCTGATTGCGTCCGAGCAGGATGACGGAGGCGCCGTGGCGCGCGCAATCGATCGCGACGGCGCGGCCGATGCCATCGCTCGCGCCGGTGATGGCGATGATGCGGCCTTCGAGCTCGGTGGCGGCGGCTTTGTGCTCGCGGGGATCGAACGGGCGGCTCACGCTGAAACCTCCGGATGAAGATGAAATTTTCGCCGGTCGGCGTGCCGGGCGGTGCGCCAGGCGATCCAGGCGTCCGCGAGGCGGCTTGCCCGGTCCGCCTGCCAGGGGTGCGGTAGCGCCCGCTCGGCACGCAGCGATTCGCGATGAGCGAGCGCTGCCCACACGAGCAGCCCCCGAAGCGAGGGTTGCAGCGCCGCCGGCAGCTCGGCGACGCT
>JASHTA010000346.1 GCA_030040795.1 Gammaproteobacteria bacterium
AGCCGCTTCATCAGCCGCCATCACTGCCAGATCATCACCACTGCGCACGGCTGCATGATCGAGGATCTGAACAGCACCAACGGCATTCACGTTCAGGGCAAGCGTGTACGGCGCCACAATCTCAACGATGGTGACGTCGTTGTCATCGGCACGCATGAGCTGATGTATGTGGACGAGCGGCTGCCCACCAAGCGCAACCATTTCACGGATACGGTTCCGGGCGTTCAGCCGCCCGTGGCGTCGGAGGAGTAAGGCTGCGGGGCCGGCAGCACAGCGACTGCGACGACTGCGACGACTGCGACGACTGCAGCGACTGCGGCGGCGCCCGGCGGCGGGCATCCCGCTCTATCTGCGCCCGCTCATTCTCCGGGTTCCTCGTCGGGCTCGGCCGTCCCGTCGGGCTTTGCCAGCGCATCGGGCCGCGTGTATCGCGTCCGCATCCGCCGGTACTCCCGGCGCCGCAGCCACACCACGGCGCCCGCGAGCAAAATGATGGTCCCGACCAGCCCGAGAAAGACGCTCGCGCGAGGCCACACCTCGCGGTAGCTCGCGACGAGCGCCGCGAGTCCACAGGCCATGTAGAGCCAGGGAAGACTCTCGTAGAGAGGTCGCGCCAGTCGCAGCTGCGGGTATCTCATCCGCTCAAGCTTGGCTTCCTGCCGTCCCTCCCACTGTGAGCCCGTCCACGCGCAGCGTCGGCTGACCGACCCCGACCGGTACGCTCTGCCCTTCCTTGCCGCATGTCCCGACGCCCTCGTCGAGCTTGAGGTCGTTGCCGACCATGCTCACGCGGGTCAGCACGTCCGGCCCGTTGCCGATCAGCGTCGCCCCCTTGAGGGGCGCGCCGATGCGGCCCTTCTCGATCGCATACGCCTCGCTGGCCGAGAACACGAACTTCCCGGAGGTGATGTCCACCTGGCCGCCGCCGAAGTTCACCGCGTAGATCCCCCTCTCGACCGAGCGGATGATCTCCTCGGGAGCGTGGGGGCCGGGCCTCATGTACGTGTTGGTCATCCGCGGCAGCGTCACATGGGCGAACGACTCGCGCCGGCCGTTGCCGGTGGAGCGCGTTCCCATCAGGCGCGCGTTGAGCTTGTCCTGCATGTACCCGCGCAGGATGCCGTTCTCGATGAGCGTCGTGCACTCCGTGGGCGTGCCCTCGTCGTCGATGTTGAGCGAGCCGCGGCGGCGCGCGAGCGTTCCGTCGTCCACCACAGTGCAGGCGGGCGTCGCAACACGCTCGCCGATGCGGTTGGCGAACGCCGAGGTGCCCTTGCGGTTGAAGTCGCCCTCCAGCCCGTGGCCGATCGCCTCGTGCAGGAGCACGCCGGGCCAGCCGGGCCCGAGTACCACGGTCATCGGGCCCGCCGGGGCCGCAATGGCGTCCAGGTTCACGAGCGCCTGGCGGACCGCTTCGCGCCCCAGCGCGAGCGGCCGGTCTCCGGCCACGAGCTCCGCGAGCGTGATCCGGCCGCCGCATCCCGAATACCCCTGCTCGCGCCGGCCGTTCTGCTCGACGATCACCGACACGTTGAAGCGGACGAGGGGCCTGACATCGGCCGACAGGTCGCCTTCGCTGTTCGCGATCAGCACGATCTCCTGCACCGCCGTCACGCTCGCCATGACCTGCACGACGCGCGGGTCGATCGCCCGCGTCTCGCGATCGACGCGCTCGAGCCAGGCCACTTTGTCGGCATCCGTGAGGGAGGCGACCGGATCGACGGGCAGGTAAAGCTGGTGTCCGGCGCGCGGCTGCCACGCCTGAACGGAACGGTCCGCGCCCCTCGTGGCGATGGCGCGCGCTGCGCGCGACGCCTCCTCGAGCGCCGGCAGGACGATCTCGTCGGAATAGGCAAAGCCCGTCTTCTCGCCCGCCAGGGCTCGGACGCCCACGCCCTGCTCGATGGCCGCGCTGCCTTCCTTCACGATCCCGTCCTCGAGCGCCCAGGATTCCTCGTGCGCCAGCTGAAAATAGAGGTCGGCGGAGTCGACCGAATGCGTCAGCACCTGGCCGACGATGCGGTCGAGCCGGGTATCGTCGAGGCCGCTCGGGCGCAGAATCAGCTCGCGCGCCATCGCGAGGGGATCGTTTCCCGCCTGCTCCATTCCCGCGTGCTCCATTTCTTCAGCCCTCCGAGCCTGCCGTGAGGCACATTACATCACGCGGTGCCGCAAGGCGGGAAAGGCTGCGCGAGCTTCGGCTTGGCGGTTGAGGTCCACCTCGCAGACGACGAACCCGTGACCGCGCGGCTTACGGCGAAGCACACGGCCCCAGTAGTCGACGATCAGCGTGTCGCCATAAGTCTCGCGCCCGTTCGGGTGGATGCCGGACTGGGCCGAGGCGATGACGTAGCAGAGATTCTCGATGGCCCGAGCGCGCAGCAGCGTCTCCCAGTGCGCGCGGCCGGTCGGCGCCGTGAACGCCGAGGGAACGCTGAGCAGCTGGGCGCCCGCCGCGCTCAAGCGCCGGAACAGCTCGGGAAAGCGCATGTCGTAGCAGACGGCGAGCCCGAGCTTCCCCACAGGAGTTTCGACGACGATCGGCTCATTTCCGGGCGCGATATCGGCAGATTCCCGGTAATACTCGCGCCGTCCTGGCAGGTCGACATCGAACAGGTGAATCTTGTCGTAGCGCGCCACCGCGCGGCCCGCATCGTCGAAGACCAGGGAGGCGGCCGCGACCCGTCCCTCGCCCGGCACCTTGAGGGGCACGGTCCCGCCCACGATCCACAATCGCAGGCTCCGCGCCGTATTGCCCAGGAAGTCCTGGATGGGCCCGGATCCTTCGGCCTCTCCCACCTTGCGCTTGTCCGCATCCCCCAGTCCGACAAACGCGAAATTCTCGGGCAGGACCGCCAGCCGGGCCCCCGCGCCCGCAGCCGCCGCGAGCAATGTCCCCGCAGTCGCGAGATTGGCTGCCACATCCGGTCCCGACGTCATTTGCAAGGCGGCGATCTTCATGGCCCGGCCTCGGCGTCCGCGGTTGCACCGCTCGACGAGCTAAATGAGGACGACATCGTACTGATCGGCGCCGTAGAGCGCCTCCACTTGCAGGCGGATGGGCCGGCCGATCTGGGCGGTGAGCTCCGCGAGCGCCGCGGACTCCTCGGAGAGCAACAGATCCACGACGTCCTGGTGAGCGAGGATCAGCAGCTCTCGGCTCGCGAACTGCCGGCTCTGGCGCACGATGTCGCGAAAGATGTCCTGGCACATCGTCTCCGGCGTCTTGACGAATCCGCGGCCCTCGCAGCTCGGGCAGGGCGCGCACAGCAGGTGCTGCAGGCTCTCGCGCGTCCGCTTGCGCGTCATCTCGACGAGCCCGAGCGGCGAGAGGCTCACGATGCGCGTCTGCGCGCGATCCGCGGCGAGCGCGCGCTCGAGCGCGCCGAGCACCTGGCGGCGGTGCGCCTCGTCGGTCATGTCGATGAAGTCGATGATGATGATGCCGCCGAGATTTCTCAGGCGCAGCTGCCGCGCGATCGCGACCGCTGCCTCGAGATTGGTCCGAAAGATGGTCTCCTCGAGATTGCGGTGGCCGACGTACGCCCCGGTATTCACATCGATCGTCGTCATCGCCTCGGTCTGATCGATGACCAGGTGGCCTCCGGACTTGAGCGGCACCTTTCGGTCGAGCGCTCGCGTCACCTCCTCCTCGATGCCGTGCAGATCGAATATCGGGCGCGCGCCCGAGTACAGCTCGATCCGCGCGGCGCCGCCGGCCAGAAACTCGGCGGCGAAGGAGGTCATGCGCGCGTACTCGCGGGGACAATCAACCAGCACGCGGCTCGCCCCGCGAGCCATTTCGTCGCGCAGCACGCGCAGCGCGAGCGGCAGGTCCTCGTGCACGATCGTGCCCGGCGGAGCCTGCGCCGCGACCGAGCGCACGTGATGCCAGAGCCGGGC
>JASHTA010000347.1 GCA_030040795.1 Gammaproteobacteria bacterium
CGGACTCCGCGGCGGCTACCGCGTCGCCGCTTGGCGGGTCGCCGTGACGGCGGCGTCCTGGGACGCGCCGAAGAGGCTGTCGAGCTCCACGGGCTGGCCGAAGAGGAAGCCCTGGGCGCGGTCGATGCCGAGCTCGGTCAGGCGCTGGCGCACGACCTCCGTTTCCACGCACTCCGCCACCGTCTGAATGCCCATGCTGCGGCTGAGCTGCGCGATGCCACGCACCAGCGATTCCGCACGCGAGTCGGTCAGCAGCTCGCGGGTGAAGGAGCCGTCGAGCTTCAGCATGCTGACATCGAATTCCCTGAGATAGGCGAGAGAGCTCACGCCGGTGCCGAAGTCGTCGAGCGCGAATTCGGCGCCACGGGCCCGCAGGTGCCGGATCACGTTTCGCGTGAGCGTCACATCGGCGACCGCCGTGGTCTCGGTGATCTCGAATTGCAGCCATTCGCCCGGCACCGAGTTCGGCCCGATGTTCGTGCTCAGCCACTCGAGGAAGTCCGTGTTGCCGACGCTCGGTCCCGAGAGGTTGAGGGAGAACCGCACGGCGCGCTCGGGCGTCTCCTTGTGAGCGGCCCGCAGCCGCTTGAAGACTCTCGTCAGCATCGCGCGATCGAGCTCGATGAGCATCTGATAGCGCGCGGCGGCGGGGATGAAATGTGCCGGAGACACGAACGTGCCGGTATCGTTGATCAGCCGCAGCAGCAGCTCGAAGTGCTCGACGCGCGTATCCCCGCAGAGGGAGACGAGCGGCTGCGCGACGATCGCGAACTGCTGCATCTCGAGCGCCTGATGCAGGCGCTCGGCAATCAGCACGTCGTCGTTGCGGCGCACGATGCTGAGGTCGGCGTCCTGGTACACCTCCACGCGGCTGCGCCCGCGATCCTTTGCAGCCCGGCACGCCGCCTCCGCGGCCGCGAGAGCCTGTGTCAGCTCCACATCCGCGGGAGGGACGCTCGCCACGCCGAACGAGATGGAGAGCCGTGTCCTCAGGCCCGTGATCACCGCGCAACGCTCGCTCACCGCCTGGCACAGCTTCTCGGCCGTGCGGCGGCCCTGGCTCAAGGAGGCTTTCGGCAGATAGACGGCGAACCGGTCGCCCGAGATGTGGCACACGCCGGTGCCCTGCGGCAGGGGATGCTGCGAGATCGCCTCCGCCACGGCGGCGATAGCCTGGTCGCCGGCCGTGAGCCCGGCGAGCTTGTTCAGCACGTGGAGCTGATCGACGTCGCCGTAGAGGATGCAGCCGTTCAGTCCGCCCGCCATGGCTTCGTGCTTCGCGGCGAGATCCTTGAAGGCGGCCCAGGTGAGCAAGCCGCCCTCGGGACGCAGCGCGAGAGCCCGGCTGATCTCGTCGGCGAGCTCGATCATTCTCTGCGATTCGCCCTGGCTGACCTTCGGCTGCTCCGTGGTCCGCGCCGCGACGAGAACGCCGACCATCGCTCCGGACGCATTGCGCAGCGCGGCCGCGACGAGCTTTCCGCAGACCGGTCCGCCTTGCTCGCCGCGCAGCCGATTGGTTCCGATCACGCCATCCGTGGCAGTGCGCACCTGCTCCTGGAGGCTGCGGGCCCCATGCCGCCAGAGGTCCGCGAGCACGCGGGCCCCAGGCACGTCTTGAGCCAGGCTTCGCGAGAAGCCCTCGAGCTCGATCGCCGAGAACACGGCTCCGAGCGCCGCCTGGACACGCCTCAACATATCGTCGATGACCCCGGGATCGGGCCTGAGCGGCGGGGCGGAAGCGGTCAACTGGGAGGACGCCGTGAGCGTCATGGACACTGCTCGAAAAGGCTGAATGCGGCCACTCTACGGGCGCGATGGGAGAGGGGCCGGAACCGGTTCGCAGCCTCGCCCGGAGACCGTATCATGGGCAGGCCGCTCGAACCTGTTTTGTGACCGGAATCACAATGATGGCCAAGGTCGTCCGTTTGCACCGCTACGGTGGTCCCGAAGCGCTGGTTCTCGAGGATGTCGAGCTAGAGCCGCCGGCGCCCGATGAGATCCAGATCCGTCATACCGCGATCGGTCTCAATTACATCGACGTTTATGACCGAACCGGCCTGTATCCGGCGCCCTTGCCCGCGGCCCTGGGGCGCGAAGCGGCCGGGGTCGTCGTCGCTCTCGGGCGCAAGGTGCGTGGATTTCGAGTGGGGGATCGCGTGGCCTACGTCCACTCGACTTCCGGCGCCTACAGCGATCTGCGCAACGTGCCCGCCGATCGCGTCGTGAAGGTGCCGTCCTCGATCTCGGACCCGGAAGCCGCTGCGCTCATGTTGAAAGGCCTCACCGCGCAGTACCTTCTGCGCCGAACCTATCGCGTGCAGCGCGGAGACCGGATTCTGGTGCACGCGGCGGCCGGCGGAGTCGGGCTCATCCTGTGCCAGTGGGCGCGCGCGCTCGGCGCCAGCGTGATCGGGGTCGTCGGCAGCGACGCCAAAGCCGAGCTGGCACGCAAGAACGGCTGCCGGCAAGTCCTGATATCCGGGAGGGACGCTCTCGTTCCCGAGGTCAAGCGCCTCACGCGCGGCGAGGGCGTCGCGGTCGTGTACGACTCCGTCGGCCGCGACACGTTCATGGAATCGCTCGACTGCCTGCGCCCGCTCGGCATGATGGTGTCCTACGGCAATGCGTCGGGACCGCCGCCGGCGGTAAGCCCGCTCGAGCTTTCCAAGCGCGGCTCGCTTTTCCTCACCCGCCCGACGCTCTTCTCATATATCAATACGCGCGAGGCGCTGGCCGCCGCCGCCCGGGAGCTGTTCGCTGTCGTCAAGAGCCGCAAGGTGCGCATCCGCATCGGCCAGACCTATCCGCTCGCGGAGGTCGCGCAGGCCCACCGGGATCTCGAGGCGCGGCGGACGACCGGCTCGACCGTTCTGCTGCCCTGAGCGCGGAGCCGCCCGGGCTTACGCGCCAAGGTGCCCGGGGCTTACGCGCCGAGGCGCCCGGGCTTACGCGCCGAGGCGCCCGGGCTTAGGCGGCCGCGCTCACGCGCCGAGGTGGCGCGCGCTGCGCCCGGCGAGGCTCGTGATCACTGCTGCGAGCTCTTCGGGCTCGACGGGCTTCGCAATGTGATTTTGATAGCCGGCATGCAGCGCGCGCAGTCGATCCTGCGCCGAGGCATAGGCCGTCACGGCGACGGCGGGCACGCGCCCGCCGAGATTGGGGTCGAGCGCGCGGATCTGCTCGATGAGCGCGTAGCCGTCCATCTCCGGCATGCCGAGATCCGCGACGAGCACGTGGGGCTTGCGCTCGAACAGCAATGTGAGCGCGGCCGGGCCGGAGCCCGCGAGCGTCACTCTCGCGCCGAGGGCCTGAAGAATGCGGGCGATCACTTCGCGCGCGCCCGGGTCGTCATCGACCACGAGGACGTGTACGCCCGCGAGCGGTGGCGCGCTCGACGCTGCGGGCAGCGGTTCCGGCGAGCGCTCCACCGGGTCGTGACGGGTCGGAATGCGGACGGTGAACGTCGCGCCCTGTCCCTCACCGTCGCTCGCGGCGGATACCGTGCCGCCGTGCAGCTCCACCAGATGCCGCACGATCGCGAGGCCGAGCCCGAGCCCTCCGTGACGCCGGCTGATCGAGCCGTCCTCCTGGCGAAAGCGGTCGAAAACGTACGGCAGGAACTCGCCCTTGATGCCTTGGCCGCTGTCGCGCACGGTGATCTCGGCCTCGGTATCGCGGCGCGAGAGGCGGACCTCGACGCGCCCGCCGACCGGTGTGAATTTGATGGCATTCGAGAGCAGGTTGCAGACGATCTGCTGGAGGCGGGCGGAGTCCCCTCGCAGCACGCCCGCTTTGTCGTCGAGCCGGGGAACCAGCTCGATGCCTTTTGCCTGGGCGGCGGGCAGCATGGTCTCGATCGATGCCTCGACGATGCGCCGCGGATCCACCACGGCGAGCTCGAGGGTAACCTTTCCGGTGACCACGCGGGACACGTCGAGCAGATCCTCGATCAGCCGTTTCTGCGCCCGCGCGTTGCGCTCGATCGTCTCCAGCGCGCGCTCCTCCGTCGGACTGTCGAGCCGACGGGTGCGCAGCAGCGTGATCCAGCCGAAGATGGCGTTGAGCGGCGTTCGGAGCTCGTGCGACATCGTCGCGAGAAACTCGTCCTTCAAGCGCGAGAGCTCCTCCGCCTCCGCGCGCAGGATCTGCTCCCGCGTGAGCAAGGCCTCGCGGTCGCTTTCGGCCCGGCGGCGCTCCGCGATCTCCGCCTGCAGCCGCTCGTTGCTCTCCTGCAGCTCGCGCGTACGCTCGGCCACTCGCTCCTCGAGGGCCTGGTGGGAGCTCGCGAGCTCCGCATGCGCGCGGTCCAGATCGATGAAGACGCGCACCTTCGAGCGCAGGACCTCCGGGATGACGGGAGAGAGGATGTAATCCACCGCGCCGAGCTCGTAGCCGCGCGACGTTTGCATCTCATCCGCGTACGCCGTGATGAAGATGATCGGCGTGCGTGCCGAGCGCTTGTAGCGGCGCACGAGCGAGGCGGTCTCGAGCCCGTCCATACCCGGCATGTTCACATCGAGCAGGATCACGGCGAAGTCTTCGTTCAGAACGCGCTTGAGCGCTTCCGTGCCGGAGCGCGCGACGATGAGCTCCGCGTCGAGCTCCTCGAGTACCGTGGTGTACACGAGGAGCTTCTCGGGCAGGTCGTCGACAATGAGAACGCGCGCCCGGTCCAATGCGCTCACCGTGTGCCTCGCGCATCCGGCGGCGGGCCCTGTGCCTGCAGCGAGCGGCCGCTGCGAGCCACGCCGAGCGCGCCGCTGCGCACGACTTCCGCCAGCTCGGCGCGCGAGGCAAGCTCGCGGATGAACGCGTTGACCTCGGCCTCGCTCGCCGTGAGCTCGACGATGAAGCCGTCGAGCGCCGGATCGAGCACGCGGCCGCCCGCGCGGGCGACGCAGCCGCGGAGGGCATCCGTGTGCGCCGGTTGCACCTTGAGCTTCAATAACGCGAGCTCGCGCTCGAGATGCTCCCCGAGCGTCATGTCCTCGATGCGCACCACATCGATGAGCTTGTGAAGCTGATTGACGATCTGCTGGATCACCGAATCCGAGCCCTGGGTCACCAGCGTGACGCGCGATACGGTGGGATCGTGGGTCGCGGCGACCGACAGCGACTCGATGTTGTATCCGCGCGTGGAGAACAGGCCGGCGACGCGGGCGAGTGCGCCCGCCTCGTTCTGGAGCAAGATCGCAATGATGTGGCGCATGATAGAAAGCGGGCTGATTTCTCGGGAGGATACCGCACCCGGTAAACTGTAGCCGCAAGCCCTCGCGAGCTGCTAGGCTTTCCAGTTCCCATGAACGATCTCGTGGCAACGGCCCGCCCCGGCGGGCACCCCCTCGCGGGCCGGCGGATGACCGGCGCGCAGATGATAGTGCAAGTCCTCGCCGACGAGGGGGTCAAGGCCATCTTCGGATACAGCGGTGGGGCGATCCTGCCGACGTACGACGCCGTGTTCCTGTACAACGAGCAGCAGTCGCGCGGCGGACGGCCGATTCCGCTCATCGTGCCGGCCAACGAGCAGGGCGCCGGATTCATGGCCGCGGGCTATGCCCGTGCGAGCGGCCGGGTCGGCGTGTGCCTGGTCACCTCGGGGCCCGGCGCCACCAACACGGTGACACCGGTCCGCGACTGCATGGCCGACTCGGTGCCGATCGTCGTGATCTGCGGCCAGGTCGCGCGCGCCTCGATCGGAACCGACGCATTCCAGGAGGCGCCGGTGCCCGCGCTCATGAGCGCCGTGGCCAAGCATATCTTTCTCGTCACAGACCCGGCCAAGCTCGAAGCGACCGTCCGTACCGCGTTCGAGATTGCCAGGACGGGACGCCCCGGTCCCGTCGTGGTGGACGTGCCGAAGGACGTGCAGAACTGGGAGGGAGCCTACGAGGGGGGCGGCATGCTGCCCATCCCGGGCTATCGCGGCCGCATGATCGAGCTCGCCCGCGAGACCATCGCTCCCGGGGAGGCGGCACGGCTCTTCGAGATGCTGCGCGACTCGCGCCGGCCGCTCATCTACGCCGGCGGCGGCGTGATCAATGCGGGCGCGGCCGAAGCGCTCACCGAGTTCGCGACCGCCTTCGGCATACCGGTCGTCACGACGCTCATGGGAATCGGCTCGATCGATACGATGCATTCCCTGTCCATGCGCATGCTCGGCATGCATGGAGCGGCCTTCGCGAACTACGCGCTCGACGACTGCGACTTCCTCATCGCCGTGGGAGCGCGGTTCGACGATCGGGTGGCCACGGTACCGGCCAAGTTCGCCAAGAACGCGAAGCGCATCGCTCATCTCGATATCGACCGCGCCGAGATCAACAAGGTCAAGCGCGTCGAGTGGAGCCATGTCGGACTGCTCGAGAGTGCGCTGCGCACGCTCACGGCCTACGGCCGCAGGGAGGGCTTCCGGCCCGACTACAGCGCCTGGCATGCCCACCTTGCGGAGTTGAAGCGGGTCCATGCGATGAACTACGACCGCGCGAGCCCGCTCATCCAGCCGTACTACGTCCTCGAGGAGCTCAATCGCCACACGCGCGGCGAGGCGATTGTCAGCACCGGCGTGGGCCAGCATCAGATGTGGGCCGCGCAATACTGCGATTTCCGGCGGCCGCGGCAGTGGCTCACTTCGGGCAGCATGGGAACGATGGGTTTCGGCCTGCCGGCGGCGATCGGGGCGCAGGTCGCGAACCCCAATCGGCTCGTCGTCGACGTCGACGGGGATGCGAGCATTCGCATGAACATCGGAGAGCTCGAGACCGTCACGACGTACGATCTGCCCGTGAAGATCATGGTGCTCAACAACTTCGGCGACGGCATGGTCAAGCAGTGGCAGAAGCTGTTCTTCAAGGGACGGCTGTCCGCAAGCGACAAGTCGCTTCACAAGAAGGATTTCGTGAAGGCGGCGCAGGCCGACGGCTTCCGGTACGCCGTGCGCCTCGCCCGCAAGGACGACGTGCCGCGCGTCGTGGACGAGTTCATCCGCTTCTCCGGGCCGGCCTTCCTCGAGGTGATGATCGATCCCGATGCCGGGGTCTACCCCATGGTGAGCCCGGGCCAGGAATACGAAGACATGATCACCGGGGAGTTCATCGCCTCGCGGCACAAGGTCGACATCAAGACGCCCGGGCCCTCGGAGATGTTCTGATGAAGTATCTGCACACCATGGTTCGCGTGACCGACCTCGAGGCCTCGCTGCGCTTCTACCGGGATGCGCTGGGGCTCGTGGAGGTGTCCCGCAAGGACTTCCCTCAGGGCCGCTTCACTCTCGTCTTTGTCGCCGCGCCCGGCGATACGGCGGCGCAGATCGAGCTCACCCACAACTGGGACCCGGAGCCCTACGGGGGCGGGCGCAATTTCGGCCACGTCGCGTATGCGGTCGATGACATCTATGCGCTCTGCCGGCGGCTGATGGAGCATGGCGTCACCATCAACCGGCCACCCCGCGACGGGCGCATGGCGTTCGTGCGCTCGCCGGACAATATTTCCGTCGAGCTCCTGCAGCAGGGCGCGCCGCTCCCGCCTGCGGAGCCCTGGACGTCGATGCCGAATGTCGGCCAGTGGTGATCCGCCGACTCGATAGGGAGGGCGGAGGGTGCCCACAGTCCTCGTCACCGGAGCAAGCCGCGGCCTGGGCCTCGAGCTGGTGCGGCAATACGGCGCGGACGGATGGGATGTCCTCGCCTGTGCCCGCGATCCCCGCAAGGCGACCGACTTGCAGAGGCTTGCGGCGCAGTCGGAGGGGCGTGTTGCAGTGTATCCGCTCGATGTCACCGACTTCACGGCCATCGACACCCTCGCGGGCCAGCTCGCGGACCGCGCCATCGACGTTCTCATCAGCAACGCCGGTACGATGGGCTCGCGCGGCAACGCGTTGGGATCGATCGACTTCACCGAGTGGGATGACATATTCCGGCTGAACGCCTTTGCGCCCCTGAAGATGGCGGGGGCATTCGCCGGGCACATCGCGCGCAGCTCGGCGAAAAAGCTGATTGCGATCAGCACGATCATGGCCTCCCTGGCGAGGAACAACCTCGGAGGGTTCTACGCCTACCGGGCGAGCAAGGCCGCGCTGAACGCCATCATGGTCTCCCTCTCCCTGGACCTCGCGCGCCGCCACGGCATCATCGCCGCGACGCTCCATCCCGGGTGGGTCCGAACGGATATGGGGGGCTCACGCGCCGAGATCGATCCCGCGACGAGCGTCACCGGCCTGCGCCGGGTCATCGCGAGCCTCACCAAGGAGCGGGCCGGACGCTTCTGGGCGTACGACGGGTCCGAGCTGCCCTGGTGAGCGCCGAGATCGAGTCGTATCTGCGGCGGCGCATTCCGCTGGCCGTCGCCCTTGGGATTCGCGTGCGGTCGGCGACCCCTGGCAGGGTCGAGCTGGCCGCCCCGATCGCGCCCAACATCAACAACGGCGAGATGGTGTTCGGCGGGAGCGCGGCCGCCGTTGCCCTGCTGGCGGCCTGGACGCTGCTCTACGTTCGCGAGCGCGACCGGGGAGGGGACGCCCAGCTGCTCATCCAGCACAGCGCCATGAGCTACGAGCGCCCGATCACGCGCGACTTCGCGGCGGTCTGCGAGCTCACGGACGAGGCGTCCTATCACAGGTTCCGCACGACGCTCGACCGCTGGCATCGAGCGCGCATCACCTTGCGCTCGCTGCTGCTGCTGGATGGCGAGCGCGTGGGGTCTTTCGAGGGAGACTTCGTCGCGCTGGCCGGCGCGCGGCAGGACGGAGGATCGCGGCAGAATCGCGGGTTGCGGCGGGACGGCGGATGACGTTCCGGCGAGCGCCTATTTACAGAACCTTCAAACAGTGGAGAATGCGGCGGAATCAAACAGCTCACGGACGGTGCGGGCCGAGTGGGCGCGTGCGCGACGAAGAAGCCGGACACAATCGGGGAGATACACGATGAGCAGTGCCGACGTTCACGGAAATTTCCTGTGGCATGAGCTGGCGACCACCGATCCCAGCG
>JASHTA010000034.1 GCA_030040795.1 Gammaproteobacteria bacterium
CGCTCGCGTTCGGAGGGATGGCGACCGCCGGCTGCACCGACGGAGAGATCAAGTTGCCGTTCCCGTCATAGAGGGATGATAGATTGGTCGCGTAGTCGTTGACCCACACCGCCGAGGCCGGTGCGAAAGCCACACCCCAGCCGATTGACAGATTGGGATCGAGGCTCGAGTTCTCGGTCTGGGGGAAGGTGAAACTGTTGCTGTCCCCCTGCGCAACCGTGTCGGCCGGAAGGACATCCACCGTACCGGCGGCGGTGTTCGCGACCAGTGCAGTGTTGGTGTACGCTGTTGTCCCTGTCGACGTGGATGACGATGATGAGCTCGTCATGGCGGACGACGACGAAGGGCTGCTGTTGCTGCCGCCGCCGCCGCAGGCTGACAACGTCAGCGCGCTGGCGCACACCGCCATGAGCACATACGAGTGGAGCTTCTTCACGGTTCACCTCTTGCAGTTGCAGATCGAGAGGTCTCAAGCCTCTCCTGGTCCGTAAGTGCCGACCGGTGAGCCGAGCGTTCAAATCGTCAGAGCGTACGACAGGTCGTCGGAGAGAGACGGGGCTTCATCGGTAAGCGTTCACCCGGGGGACTCGATGCAGCCTAGTCTGGAGGGCAATCCGCTCGTGTACCGCCGTGTCGCGGCGCTCACGGCGGCGGCGCTCACCGCGATCGGAGCTTCAGCGCCGAGATCCGCGTCTGCCGGCGATGTCAGCGGCTCGGCCGCGCTCGTGAGCGACTATGTCTATCACGGTCTTTCGCTCACGTGCGGTGGGCCCGCGGCGCAGGCCAGCGTTCAAATCGGCACCGGGGGAGGTGTCGCGCCTTCCGAGACCTTCGCCGGCGTGTGGGGCTCGGCTGGACTCGGCAGCGATGACTGCCGCACGGCGAAGGAAATCGACCTCTACGCCGGACAGCGCGTCGCGCTCAGCACGACCCAGAGCCTGACGCTGACCTACGTTCACTACACATTTCCGGGCGGCGTTTACCTCTATGAGCCCATCCGGGGCCGCCGCCTCGACTACGACGAGCTCGGCGCCACGTGGGCCTTCGAGGACCGCCTCTATCTCTCGCTCTCCGCGACTCCCAATGCGCTCGAGTACCGCGGCGACAATCTCGAGCGCGAGCGCACCGCTCTCTCGTTCGGCGGTCAGTTCCATCAGCCCATCTCGCACTGGCTTACCCTCTCCGTGGGGGCCGGCTACGACGAGGTGAGCGATCCAACAGGCGCCGGGTTCGCTTTCTGGAATGCGGGCGTCAGCCGCACGATAGGCCGGGTAGAGCTCGATGTGTCTTATTACCGCACTGCGCCGCGCGCGGAACACTTGTTCGGGCCGCAGATCGCAGGCGGACGTGTGGCCGCGACGGCGGTGTGGCGGTTCTGATTTGCACGGCGTGCAGCGAACGCCCACCCGAATCATCCGCGGCTCCCGCCCGCTTCAGAAGAATCCGTGCACCTCGAAGAACCACTGTTTCGTGTGCTCCTCGTCGTCCTGTGGAATACCATCGAGGTAGCGCAGCCCGGCGCGCAGCTGGAGGAACTGAACGGGCGTCAGCTCGTACACCGCGCTCCATCGCATCTCGCCGTTGCGACGCACGCCGGCCTCGAGATCCGGCGACTCCTCCTCCGCCGTGATCTTGAGGTTGTTGCCTCGCATGATCAGCCAGTCGGCCTCGAGCAGTCCCGCCGCCGAGCGGTTGCTTGGTTGCACCGTGTGATCGACGACGGCGTCCACCTCCGCGAGCCACGCGACAGGTCCGGTCTTCAATCCCGCAAACACTCCGTACGCCGTGCGTCGTCCGTCTACGGCGGAATTGTTCTCATCGAGGGCTAGGCCGAGACGCCAAAGAGGCTGCACGAAGCTCACCTGTCCGGTGTACTGCTTGCCATCGCTCACCACGGGGCCGCCTGCGGTGCCGTTGCTCACGTCGAGCTGCGCATCCCAGGGTCCCTTCAAATAGCCCACCTCCGCGCCGAGGTCGGGCGTCGTCATGTTGATGCCGGAAACCTGCTGGACGAGCGCCGTCTGGTCCTGCAATCGAAATCCGAACGGCAGGTACATCTGGCCGGCCTTCAAGTACCAGTCGTGGTCGGCGTTCGAATAAAGCGCGTAGGCCTCCCGATTGATCGCACCGCCCGGTGCGACCTGCTCGTCGACATACACGAGCAGGCGGTCGGAGATGACGTTTGCATCGAGAAAGACGCGAGTCTGCTCCATCTGGAACTCGTCCGTCGACGTCTGGCCGCGAACCTGGTTGACGGTCGCGTCATACCGCAAGTCTCCGCCGATCCCCAGAAAACTGCTGAGTGACCCCGTCCACACGTCCGCCGCGTTGCCGAGATGCTCCATGGGCATGAGCGTCTGCGCGTACACGTCGCCGTAGGCGTTACGCATGCCCCCGCCGGTGGGGTTGACATGGCATTGAGAGCACTTCAAGCCCGTCTCGACGGCAATGTAGGGCTCGGCCTCGCTTCTCACGGCGGCCAAAAGCAGGAGCGCCGCGAGCACGGCTCGGAAGAGAAGGCGGGTTCTCGGCGCGGATGTTCTCATCGAGGCGTTTCCACGGTAAAGACGAAGTCGTAATCGGAATCGAGCGGCACGCCGCTTACGCTCTCGATGGCTCCGCCCCCCGTGCCTCGCACCGTGACGCGATACGTTCCCGGACCGAGGGGCACGAACGGCCTGATGAGAATCGTCGCGGGATTGCCGGCCGCGAGAGAAGTGTTGGCCGGTAGAGGCGGTTGCGTTGCCGTCGGAACCTCCTCGGGCGTCACCGCCTCCAGCGTGATCGTCGTGGAATTGACGAGCGAGGCGTCCACCTCTTGCGAGAACGCCACCGCGATCGTTCGCACCGGCGCGGTGGCGACTGCCGTGTCGGCGGGAGCGGTGGCGACCACTTCGAAGGGCGCCTGCTCGGAGCGCTGCGCCATCGCCTGCGACATCACCTCGGGCGACATCGCCGCGCCGTCGATGATCCACTGCGCGATCGCATCGATCGTGGCCTGCGGCAAATAGGGGCCGCCGAGCGGCATCTGTCCGCCGCTGATCGTGGGGGCGCCTTCGAGCTTCTGGATGAGATAGCTGTTGTTGGGATCACCGGGCTTCACACGCAGCACGCTCGGCTGCTCGACGCTCGGTACCCCGACGAGCAGGCCGTAACTGTGCGCGGCATCGAGCTGCAGTCCTTCCGGAGCGCCCGCGCCGATGTGGCACCTCGTGCAAATCGCGGTGAAGACATTGTTCTGGATCGAGTCGAAGTCCGCCGTCACGATGCTGGAGCTGCTGCTGCTTGAGGCGCTGCTCGACGATGCGATGGGGTTGCCGTTCTGATCGAGCCCGTTTCCATTGCCGGCGCAGCCCGCCGCCAATGCAGCCGTGAGTCCGATCCACCCCATCGCGCGACCGATTCGCATGATCTCCCGGCTCGAAGGACACAAGGCCTCGCGCATTGAGTACCGTCACGGGCGCCCTCGGTTCAGGCCTCTCTCGCCGAGAACGGCATAGGCAACGCAGGCGCTATTTCTCGCGCAGTTGTCACTTGACGTGTCGCGTGCGACTCCCCTAAGGTCGCGAAGCGATCGATCGGACTGAGTGCCCGATGTCTGCGTTAGCAGACGCATCGAGCCTGCGGCCGATGCCATCGCGAACGTCGCGGCGCCGCGGGCGGCTCGCTCCGGCGACCTCATCAGCGAAACTGGGATGCGCCAGGGGGGCGAGCTTTGCCATGGATCCGCGATTTCGTCTTCTGATTCTCGCGACTCTCGCCGTTTTTTCGAGCGTAGCGGCCGCGCTCGCGGACCCGGCACCGTTCGATCTGTCCGGTCCGACTCTCGAGGTCAACGTCGCCCGTGACGGCCAGACACTGCCGATTTCCGAGGTGCCGAACCTCGCGCCCGGCGACCGCCTGACCATCAAGGCCGATCTCCCGGCGACGCAGTCGGCGCGCTATCTCTTGGTGGTGGCGTTCCTAAGAGGCTCGACCAATCCGCCGCCGTCGAGCTGGTTCTCCCGCTGCGATACGTGGACGCGCCGGTGCGCGGCGCAAGGGCTCACCGTCCGCGTCCCGCCGGACGCCCAGCAGGTCATGGTCTTCCTCGCCCCAAAGACCGGCGGGGACTACCGGACGCTGGTCGGAGCGGTGCGCGGGCAGCCGGGGTCCTTCGTGCGCGCCTCGCAGGATCTCAATCAGGCGACGCTCGACCGCTCGCGTCTCGAGAGCTATCTCGCATCGATCCGCGCGCTCAACGATTCAGATCCGAGCAAGCTCAAGGAAGTCGCGCCGCTGCTCGGCCGAAGCCTCTCCATCCAGGTGGACCAGAAGTGCCTGCAGAAGATTCCGGAGCTGCAGGCGCCGTGTCTGATGCAGGGCCAGGATTCGCTGATCCTCAATGACGGTCACAGCACGTCGATCGTCGAGGAGCTGACCTCCGGTCCGACGAGCGACCTGGCGATGGAGGCGAGCTACACACCCGAGCTGCGTTACGGCTACTACAGTCCCTACGTGGCGTCGGTGCTCGACATCGCGCGGATCATGGCGTCGTTCGCCACGGCGCAGTATCAATATATTCCGGCGCTCGCTTCCCAGCAGGATGACCGGCTCGTGCTGACACTCAACGCGGCGCCTTCGTTCCACAATCCCAAGTCGGTGCTCGTCGCGGCGCTGCCTGCGGTGGAGCGGCCGCAGCTGCCGCCGCTGCACGCGGTGGACCCGAAGGAGATCTACTGCGCGCGGAAGAGTTCCCTGGTGCTGCCGGTCGAGGGGGCGCCCCTCGTGTTCTCGACGCGCTACGCGCACGACATGAAGCTGATGCTCACCGGCAGCGGGGGTCGGGCGATCGAGCTCGCAGCCAAGGCCGATGCCGAGCAGGGCGGGTTCGTGGTGGACACCGGCCACCTTGGCGCGGCGAGCCTCGGCGATACGATCCACGGATCGCTGGCAGGATACTGGGGCTTCGAGAAGTACTCCGGCCCCGACTTTCAGCTCATGAACGCCCACACGCAAACCTGGGAGCTCGATCCCGGCCAAGGCGGCGCGCTGATCGTCGGCCGGCAGGATACGGTACACCTGCGGGCGGCAAGCATCAGCTGTGTGGACAGCATCATGCTGAAGGATCCGGCGGGCAAGCAGCTCAAGGTCCAATGGAAGACGGTGAAGCCCGGCGACATGGAGCTCGATCTGCCGCTCAAACAGGTGCAGCCGGGCTCCATGATGCTGCTCGTGAAGCAATACGGCGCGGGCGCGCCCCAGCCGGTCCCGCTCGAGGCCTTCTCCGAGGCCGGCCATCTCGACGGCTTCACGATCTATGCCGGGGACTCGCAGGGCGTGCTGAAAGGCAGCCGTCTGGATGAGGTCGCGAGCCTCGATTGGGCCGGCATCGAGTTTCTTCCGGGAGCGCTGTCGACGAGCCTCGCCACGGACGAGCTTTCGATGGCCGCAAAGGATCCCAAGGCGGCTGCCGCGCTGATGCCGGGCGCCGGCACGAACGTCAAGGTCACTCTCAAGGATGGGCGGGTGCTGCGGCTCGAATCTATCGTCGGCGCGCCGCGTCCGAGCGTCGTGCTGATCGGCAAGAGCGTCGAGCCCTCCGGCTCGAGCAGCGGCAGCAACATCGAGCTCGCGGACCAGGACGAGGTGCCGCAGGATGCGGTGCTCACGTTCTCCGTGCGCACGCAGTCGCCCTCGACGTTCGGGCGCGAGGAGCAAATCGAGGTGGCGACGGCCGATGAGTCGTTCTCGACGGTGCTCAGCCTCGCCAACCGCGGGATCACGCTCGAGAGCTCGAGGGTCGCCGTCGCGACGCTCGATCCTGACAAGGCCTTCGGCGCGTCGGCCTTCGGGCCGTTGAAATTCCGGGTCGTCGCGAACACGGTGACGGGCGCGTGGCAGCCGCTCGCGACGCTCGTCCGGCTGCCGCAGCTCAAGGCACTCAAATGTCCCGCCACCCCGGAGCTCGCTTGCAAGCTCTCGGGCTCGGACCTGTTTCTTGTCGATGCACTCTCGGCCGATCCCAAATTCCAACACGCGGTGGAGGTGCCGGATGGGTTCCCCGGCTATGCGCTGCCCGTTCCTCATCCGACTGACGGGCAGCTCTACGTGAGGCTGCGCGACGATCCGTCGGTCGTCAATCTCGCGGCGCTCGGCGTCCAGCAGCTGCCGCCTTCCCCCGCGGAGTCTGCGCGAGCGGCCGTCCGGCACGCCGCAGCGCAGAGTGATGAATCGCAATCATTCGACATTCCCGCCCCAAGCGAGAATCCGGCCGATCTGTCGAGTGATGGCCCGCCCGCTCCCGCGCCGTCCGCTTCGGACAAATCGGCGCAGGTCGCTCCGCAGAGCGAGCCTTCCGGCCGATCCTCGGGCCAAAGCGGTTTGGCGCATTCGAACTGAGTTCGACCGCCGGCTTGTTGCGAAGCGGGGTTCGAGGTAGCGTGGCCGCCGCGACGCCGCACGCTCGGCTGATCGGTCGGGGAGCCATGCTCGATTCGAACCGCAAGTCCCTCCACGCGTTGACAGGGGTCCTCGGGACGACACTCGCGGTTGCCATGGCGGCGCGCCGCTCGCCTCCCGTGGACACCGCTCACGGATGAATTCGCCGACCCCGCCGATCTACCGCGGCCGCGACCTGCCTCTGTATCTCTGGACCCGCGTGCTGGCGCGCGTCGCGATGCTCGTGCAGTCGGTCGCCGTCGGCTGGCAGGTCTACGACCTCACGCGCAGCCCGCTCGCCTTGGGGCTCGTGGGGCTCGTCGAGTTCGCGCCGATGTTCCTGCTCACGCTTCCGGCCGGCGAGCTCGCGGACCGCTTCGATCAACGCCGGATTCTCGCGCTGAGCTTGCTGCTCGAGGCGGTCTCGGCCGGGCTGCTGCTCGCCTACGCGGCCCTGCACCCGCGGGCGATCTGGCCGCTTTATGCCGTGCTCGCGCTCTTCGGGTGCGCGCGTGGCTTCTCCGGGCCCGCCGGACGCTCGCTGCTGCCGTTCCTCGTGCCGCCGGAGCGGCTCGCCAAGTCGATCGCGTGGGCATCCTCCATCTCGCAGGTCGCCGTGATCGCCGGCCCCGCCATCGGCGGCTTCGCTTATGCGCTCGGGGCGTCGGTTGCCTACGGCGGCTGCCTGGTCGCGTTCCTTCTGGCGGCCGCGGGCACGACTCTGCTCGCCGGCCGGCGGTCGGAGCCCGATGCGTCGGTGCTTGCGAGCCGCATCGCGCGGGTGAAGGAAGGTGTCGAGTTCGTCCGCTCGCGGCCGGTCGTGCTGGGAGCGATCTCCCTCGACCTATTCGCCGTGCTGCTCGGGGGCGCCACCGCGCTCCTGCCGATCTATGCCCGAGACATCCTTCACGTCGGTCCGACGGGCCTCGGCGTGCTGCGGAGCGCGCCCGCGGTGGGCGCGGCCATTGTCGCGCTGTCCCTGGTGGTCCGTCCGCTCCAGCGCAACGTCGGAGCCGTCCTCTTCGCCACCGTGGCCGTGTTCGGCATCGCAACGATCGTCTTCGGGCTCTCGACGAATCTCACTCTCTCGCTCGCGTCGCTTGTCGTGCTCGGCGGATCGGATCAGGTGAGCGTCTTCATTCGCTCGGCGCTCGTGCAATTCGCCACGCCCGATCCCATGCGCGGACGCGTGAGTGCCGTGAGCACGCTCTTCATCAGCAGTTCCAATGAGCTCGGCGAGTTCGAGTCCGGCGTGACCGCCGCGCTCTTCGGCACCGTGCCGGCGGTCATTCTGGGCGGCGTCGGCACGCTGATCGTGGTGGCCGTGTGGGTGAGGCTGTTCCCGCCGCTGCGGAAAGTGGATCGGATGACCGACGTGATGCCGGCTTGATGCCCCGCGGCCGCCGGCCGCAGTCCGCTGTGGCGGCGCAGGCCGCCGATGAGGCTCATGCGCCGTTGCGGTCCCCGGCATCCCCTACCGCTGCGACTGTTGCTTGTCCCAGTCCTTCTTGCCCTCGTCCTGTCCGGCGACGGAGTAGAGCACCTGGGCGTTGCGCGTTTTCTGGAAATCCTCGAGCGACTGGCCGCGCATGGCCGCGTAGATGTGCAGGTTCGTCGTACCGACCACGGCGCCGAGCTTCTCGAGCAGGAAGAAAATCACCCCGTAATGGATGAGGGCCCGCCAGTCGCGCCGCCGGATCATGTCGCGTTCCTGCTCGGTCAGGCCGGCTTCCTCGAACATGGGCTCCGGATCGGAGAGGAAGCGTTTGCGCTCCGCGGGCACGATGAGCCGGTGCAGGAATTCGTTGATGCGATAGGCCTTGACGCTGCGCTCGAGCGTGAACGGGTAGGTGCCGGGGAGCTTCTCGATCCCCGACCACTCGCGCCGGATGCGCTCGCGATACGCGGAGACGGACTCCTCCGTGGGGTCGCTCGATGCATCCTCGTAGATGAGCGTCGCGATGGGGGTCATGGAGGGGAGGTAGTACGCCTGGTGGAGCTTCTTCACCTTCGCCGAGAGCGCTCCCCGCATGATGAGCCACATGATGACCTCGGATCCCTCGAAGCCGCCGCGCTCGGCGTACTCGGCGATCGTCATCTGCGTGAGCTTCTGCGGATCCTTCTCGAGGAGCTCGAGAAACTCCATGTCCCAGGGGGTGTTGTTGAATCCGCACCGCTCCCCGTGAACCTGGTGCGACAGCCCGCCCGTCCCGACGATCGCGACCTTGAGATCCTCGGGGTAGCTCTCGATCGCCTTGCGCAGCGACCGGCCGAGCTTGAAGCAGCGCCGCGCCGAAGGAATCGGAAACTCGAGCACGCCGACTTGCAGCGGCACGATGGCGCCGGGCCAGTCAGGCTCGCGTGGCCAGAGCAGGGAGAGGGGAGAGAAGCAGCCGTGGTCGAGCCCCTTCGCCTGAAAGTAGGAGAGGTCGAACTCGTCGGCCGTCAGGCCGTGCGCGACGTGGCGCGCGAGTTCTGGGTGCCCCTTGATGGGGGGCAGCCGGCGGGGCCCCCCGCCTTCGTCGGCCGGCCAGTAACGATCGCCGACCCCGAGCGCGAAGTGCGAGTAGTGGTCGAAGAAGAACGAGGTGACGTGATCGTTGAAGATGTAAAAGAGAACGTCGGGCCGCTTGTCGGCCAACCACTGCTGGACGGGCTTGTAGCCCTCGAAGATGGGAGCCCACACGGGATCCTTCTGCTTGTTCGTATCCAGCGCGAAACCGATCGTCGGCGTGTGGGACGTGGCGATTCCGCCAACTATCGTGGCCATGTCAGAGCTCCCGGAAGCATTCTCGAACGCAAGGACGCCGTCATTCTACCAATGCCCTGGCCCCGGAATCCCGTCGGCCTTGAGCTTGCCGCGGAAGAGGCGGCCGCGGCGGCGGAAGCGCTAGGAAATCGAGAGCCGATCCGCAAGCTGCGCGAGCGAGGCGCGCCACCACTCGGCGACGTGCCGCAGCGTCACCGCTTCCGGGAATCCGTGGCGGGCGACGTGGTCCTGAGGCAACGTGTCCCAGGCGCGGTGCTCGACCGCCACTCGAGTCTCGTCTCCCGCGGGCTCGAAGGTCACTTCCACCTCAGTCGACTGACCCGGCGCGAAGCTTGCCTGCCGCCAACCGAAGGTGAGCCGCCGGCCGGGCTCCCAGACCGAGATGCGTCCGATCTCGAACTGCTCGCCGCTCGGGAGTGTCGTGAAGAGCCGGCCGCCGAGGCGCGGCTCGAAGGTGAGCCGGCCGTCGCCTTGGGCCGTCACTGGGAACAGGCCGCTCGGCCGCCACCAGTCGCCGATCTCTCGCGTGAATGCCTCGAAGGCCCGCAGGGGATCGGCCGGTACTCGCAGAGCAACGTAGACCTTCGACGTCATCTCCTCTTTTTCTCCTTCTCCGCCTTCTGTGTCTTCTGCAGGTGCGCCCCGAATGCGGAAAGCTGGCGTACCCAGAGCGTCTCGGTCTGCTCGAGCCACGCTTTCAGCTCCGCCATGGGCTGCGGCCTCAGTCGATAGATGCGCACGCGCGAGTCGAAGGGATCGCGAGCCTCGTCCACGAGGCTGCACTCCCTGAGCGTCCGCAGGTGCCGGCTCATGGCGGGGAAGGAGATGCGCACGACCTCGGCAAGCTCGCCGGCCCGCCGTGGTCGCTCACGCAGCAGGTCGACGACCCGCCTGCGATGTGGGTCGGCGAGGGCGCCGAGCGTGCGATCCAGGTTGCGGAGCGTGCGGTCCAGGCTGCGGAGCGTACGGTCCGGGTCCGCGAGCGTTCGATCCCGCTCGGTCGCTGCGCGGGCCGGCGCGCGAGCGGTCACGCCGTCGCCTGATGCTTGAATCCCGTCGCGCGCTCGATCTCCTCGTACGAGACGTGTCTCACCGTCTGCGAGAAAGTCCAGTGATGCCCCTCCACGTCGGCCGCCATGTAGCTGCGATCTCCGTAGAACTGGTCGGCAGGAGGCATGACGATGGCCGCGCCCGCCCGGCGGGCCCGCTCGCAATGCTCATCGATGCCGCGCTCGAGCCGGACGTGAATGCGCTGGGTGTTCTTTCCGCCGACCGACGCCGGACTGCGCGTCCAATCGGCAAACTCGCTGCCGACCATGACGACGCCGTCGCCGTAGGTCATCTCGGCGTGCATGATCTTGCCGCTCGAGTCCGTGAGCAGGTAGCTCACCTCGAATCCGAAAGCCTTCGCGAGCCAGTCGAGCGCCGCGCGGTTGTCCCGGTAGACGAGCGAGGGAATGAAGGCCGGTCGCTTCAAGTCTGGCGTCGCCATGGGGTGCTCCATATCATTTCATAATAGGTTAATATTTAACCCATATGGAAAGTAATTGCGCGACGACCCGATGTCAAGCCTTCATCCGAAGGCTCAGGGGCTCGCGGCCGCGGGCTTGGCCGCAAGGCGCGTCGTGCTCACCAGCGCCGCGGCGAGCGCTACCGCTGCGGCGGCGAACAGCGCGATGTTCGAGCCCTTCTGCGGAAAGGCGTGAAAGAGAATGGCGACTGCGGCGGCGCCGACCGTCTGACCGAGCAGCCTTGCCGTGCCGAGCATGCCGCCCGCCGCGCCGCTCCGTGCGCGTGGCGCGGCGAGAATCATCGTCCGGTTGTTCGGCGATTGGAACAGGCCAAAGCCGATTCCGCAGAGCGCCATGCGCCAGATGAAGTCGATCGCGGAGCCGCCCTGTGGGAACAGGGCGAGCAGGAGCAGGCCGCAGGACATCGCCGCGAGCCCGGCACCGCCGAGAAGGCCGCTCGGGTACCGGTCGGCAAGCCGCCCGGCAATAGGCGCGGCGATGCCGACCGCGACGGGCCACGGGGTCATCAGGAGACCGATGGCCACGGCTCCGTAGCCCAAGCGCTGGATCTCGAACGGAAGCGCGACGAGCGCGGCCATCTGCGCGGTGAAGGAGCACACCGAGGTCGCGATCGAGAGCGCGAACACTTTGATCCGCAGCAGATCGAAGGGAATGAGCGGCGCTTCACGGTCGAGCTCGTGGCGCACCAGCAGGATTCCGAGCGCGCAGCCGGCCGAGAGCTCGGCGATGGCAAGCGCAGTCGAGGTGCTGTGCGCGAGGGCCTGCAGTCCGCTCATGAGCAGCCCGAAGGTGCCGGCGTGCAGTGTCGCGACGCTCCAGTTGAACGGGCGCCGGGAGCGCTCCGCCACGGGGAGCGAGTAGATCGCGACCAGGAAGGTGACGATGCCGATGGGCACATTGATGGCAAACAGCCAGCGCCATGGCGCCACGGCGAGCACGGCGGAGGCAACGGTCGGCCCGATGGCGGCGGACACGGCGACGGCGAGCGCATTGATGCCCACCGCGCGCCCGAGCAGCCGCTGCGGATAGGTGAAGCGGACGAGCGCCGCATTGACGCTCATGATGCCGGCGGCCCCGAAGCCCTGCACGATGCGCGCGAAGACGAGCGTGAGCATCGAGGGGGCGAGAGCGCAGGAGAGCGAGGCAAGCGTGAACACGACGAGCCCCGCGAGCGAGACTCGGCGGTAGCCGATCCGCTCGCCGAGCGCGGCAAGCGGTAAGAGCGAGACGAGGATGGCGATCTGATACGCGTTGATCACCCAGATGGATGTGGCGGCCGGCGTGCGCAGCTCGTGCGCAATGGTCGGCAGAGCGACGTTCGCGATGCTGCTGTCGAGCACCGACATCGCGATGGCGAGCACGATCGCCGCGATCGCCCAGTAGCGGCGGGGAACGGCAAGCCCGTCGGAATCCTGGACCGTGGCCGGACTCGTGCGAGATCTAGGCATCGGACGGCGGCGCGGAGCAGGTCACGGTTGATCGGGTCGATCGAGATCCCATATACAGGGCTCGGGCCTTATGCAGGGCTTGGGCCTTGCCGAGCCGCGCACGAGCCCGCCCCCATCGGACCTCCCGGATGAGACACCGCCGCCAACTCGTGTTGATCGCCATACTCGGAGTGCTGCACGCCTACGTCGGTATGCGGATCTTGCCGGATCTGCCCGTCGGTCCTGGCGCGCGGCTCGCCGGTGCCCTGCTGCTCGCCCTGTCGTACGGAGCGATGGTTCTCGGGCTCCACGCCCGCTCCATTCGGCGCCGTGCATGGTCCGACGCTCTCGCGGCGGCGGGTCTGTTCGCGGCAGGCGGGTTCTCCTCCCTCTGCGTGCTCACGCTGGTGCGCGATCTCGCGCTGCTCGCGGCCATTGTCCCGATGTCGGTCCGGTCTGTACACGTGTTCGAGACGATCTCGGCCTGCGGGGTGGTCGCGCTGGCCGTGCTCGCGACGGGCGTCGGGTTCGCGCATGCCCGGCGGCGCGCGCGCGTCGTTCGCGTCGATATCCCGCTCGACAACCTGCCTCCGGCGCTGCAGGGACTGACGATCGCGCAGGTCAGCGACGTGCACGTCGGGCGCACGATCAAGCGCAAGTACGTCGAGGCCATCGTTGCCGCAGTGAACGAGCTCGGCGCGGACCTCATTGCCGTGACGGGCGATCTGGTGGACGGACCTGTTCCGGAGTTGGCCGCCGAGACCGCGCCGCTCGCCGCGTTGCGGGCGCGCTACGGCACTTTCTTTGTGACCGGAAATCACGAATATTATTCCGGCGAGCCGGCCTGGAGAGTCGAGCTCGAGCGGCTCGGACTGCGCGTCCTGCAGAACGAGCATGTCGTGCTCCGGCACCGCGGCGCTTCCGTCGTGGTCGCGGGCGTAACGGATTACAGCGCATACCACTTCGATGCCGCGCAACGGAGCGATCCGGAGAAAGCTCTACGTGGCGCGCCGGCGGATGCCGGGGCGAAGATCCTCCTCGCGCATCAGCCGCGAACGGCGCCGGCGGCCGCACGTGCAGGGTTCGACCTGCAGCTGTCGGGGCACACTCACGGCGGCCAGTTCTGGCCGTGGACGCTACTTGTGAGATTCTGGCAACCCTTCACAGCGGGGCTGCACCGGATGGGTCACCTTTGGGTCTACATCAGCCGGGGGACCGGCTACTGGGGGCCGCCCAATCGGTTGGGTGCGCCGTCGGAGATCACGCTGCTGCGCCTGGTACCTCTCGCGGCGGCCGGAGCGCGCCCGCGATGAGGAAGCGTCAGATTCCTGCCCTCCTGTGCGGGGCATTCCTGGGTTCGATGATCGGCGCGACTCGGGCCGCGCCACCCGGCGCGCCGCCGCCGGCCGAGCCACCCGGTGCATCGCAACCCGCCGCGGCACCCGGCGCATCCCAGCCGACTGCGGCATCCACGTCGCCCGACGGGGAGGGCGTGCAGGAAATCGACGTGACCAGCGTGCGCCCGGGCCCGAGCCTGTGGCGGGTGTCGAAGGGCGATCACGTCGCCTGGCTCTTCGGAACGCTCGACCCGCTTCCGAAGAAGATGATCTGGCGATCCCGCGAGGTGGAGAACGTGATCGCTCAGGCGCAGGAGGTCCTCGCGGCCGGACCGTCCGTCAGCGCGGACATCGGGCCGATCAGCATCATCCGGCTGTACCTGCAGTACCGGCGCACGGAGAAGATCCCGGAGAAGGCGAATCTGCGCGAGTGGCTGCCGCCGCCGCTCTACGCGCGCTTCTCCGCCCTGAAGAGGCGCTTCGACCCGCACGACCACGCCATCGAGGAGCTGCGGCCGATGTTCGCCGCAAGGCGGCTGTACGAGCGAGCGCTCGGAGCCTCACAGCTCACCACGCGCAACGATATCCAGGCGCAGGTCTTCAAGCTCGCCCGCCGGCACCACGTCGCCATCGAGCGCACATCGCTCAAGCTCGCCGACCCGCGCGGCATCCTCACGGAGGTGGGGGAGATTCCCCGCTCGGCGGAAATCAATTGCCTCGATGCGACGGTTGGGCGGCTCGAGACGGATCTGGGCGCCATGCAGGCGCGCGCGCAGGCCTGGGCGCTCGGCGATGTCGACGAGCTGCGCCGGTTGCCTTATCCGAACCAGCGAGAGGTGTGCACGACGACCGTCGCGAATTCGCCGCAGATCCGGATGCTCATCGCGCGTGCGGCGAGCGACTGGGAGACCGCGCTCGAGGCCTCGATCGCGGAGCACTCGACGACCTTTGCGATGAAGCCGATCTATGAGCTGATCGGGCCGGGCGGCACCCTCGCGACGCTGCGGGCGAAGGGCTACACCGTCGAGGGCCCGTAAGCGCTTCGAGGGCTCACCGGCGCGCTGGGGCGGCTGGGCGCCCCGCGCGCCCCGCGCGCGTGCTCAGC
>JASHTA010000348.1 GCA_030040795.1 Gammaproteobacteria bacterium
GCCGAGCTCAGGCTACAATGCGGGCAGTCGTCAGGTAGGCCCCCATGAACGCACAGCTTGCGTCGATCGGCCAGCTCAAGAGCCGGGCTCTCGATCTCGCGATTCAGTTCGGACCTAAACTGTTCGTCGCGATCGTGATCCTGGTGGCCGGCTTTTTCGTCAGCCGCTCGGCAGGCCGCTGGCTCGCGCGCCGCATGAGCCGCATGGAGCTCGAGCCGCCGGTGCGCGAGCTGCTCGCGCGCACGGCCGCGGTACTGACATTCCTGCTGTTCGCGATCCTCGCGCTCGAGAATCTCGGCGTCGAGCTGCTGCCCCTCATCGCAGGGCTCAGCGTGGTCGGCGCCGGTCTCGCCCTGGCAACCCAGGGGGTGCTCGGCAATCTCGTGGCCGGACTCTCGATCCTCTTCTCGAAGCCCTTCCGGGTCGGCGAGTACATCTCGATCGTCAACGAGGAAGGGACCGTCGATCGCATCACGCTGTTCAGCACGACGCTCGCCCACTTCGACCGCTCGCGCGTGGTGATCCCCAACCGCAAGATCGTCGGCGAGATCCTCCACAACTTCGGCGCCATCCGCCAGCTCGATCTCTCGGTCGGCGTCGCCTACGACACGGATCTCAGCGGAGCGTTGAGTGTGATCGAGGCGATCTTGCAGTCCAACGCTCGTGTGCTGAAAGATCCCCCGCCCGTCGTTCAAGCCATCCTGCTGGGGGATTGGGCCGTCAAGATCGGCGTGCGGCCTTGGGTGCGCGTACAGGACTATGTGGCGGCCTCGGGTGAGATCAATCGCGAGGTCCTGGAGTCGTTCCGCAGCCGCGGCATCGTCATGCCGTTGCCTCAGCGCGAGGTGCGCCTCGTCGGCCGGTAGCGGGTCGGTGTCTCGGCTGCGAGCGGGAGCTCGATCAGCCGCGGGCTCCGCGGACGTCTCGGGCGAGCCGGCGCAAGCCGATGTAGGCACCCGTTGTACAGAGCAGCGTCACGCCGGACATCAGAACGAGTACGAGAACGTCCCAGACCGGCCGGCCCCTTACGGCCGCCGCAAAGTCCACGCGGTGCAGCGCATCGTGCAACCATCGATATCCTCTGCCGTTGCGGTCGATCTTCCCGACCAGCTCTCCGGACACCGGCTCGAGGTAGTACCGCGTCCGCTGCGCATCCCGCAGGATGACGCGGTAGACGGGGAGGGGCACCCTGTCTCCGTGGTGCCCGAAGTAATAGGTGTCGCCGCGCGTCAGCAGTACGGGGCCGACGTACCCGCCGCCGCGTGCGAGCGTACGCGCTTCCGAGTCGATCTCTGACGAGAGGATCGGCGCGGCGAGCGTCCGCGCATCGAGCCGCCGCTGCGCGCCATGATCGTCGGTCGCGATGAGGAAGAGTTGCCCGAGCAGCGGGGCGGACGCAACGGACACGGTCCCTCCCGGCATGACAGCCGCAAGCACCCGCAGCGACTCCTTCACTTGCTGCCCGGTGGGCCAAGCGCCGGCGAGCAGTCTCTGCTCCGGCCGTGCGCTCGAGGTCTCGAGGAGTCCCCAGGGATTCATGGACAGCAGGCCGCTCACGACCCAGGTCAGCGCAAACAGCCCGAAGAGCAGGCCCGGGACGTGATGCCAGAGCATGATGCCTCGGTGTCCCGACCAGCGGCCGGCCGGCCGCCTGAGGAACTGGCTGAGGCCGATATAAAGGCCAAGCGCGGCGAGAACGGAGCCCGCGAGCGAGGTGTAGATGACGATCCGGCTCCAGAGCGCCACATCGCGGCGCAGCTCGGCGAAGTACAGCCAGTGCGGCACCGCGCCGAGCCAGTTCCAGAATCGCACCCGCGCGGTCGTGACCTGCACCATCTTCCCTGTGGCACTCGAGATATAAATCTCCGTCCGCGAGGCGTCGTCGATCCGGAAGCGATACAGCGGCCGGTCCGAATTGAACTCCCCCGAGACGGTCCACTCATCGTAATCGATCACGCCGTCGGGCCGCGGGGGATCCCAGTACCCGTGCGCCCGCGCGTAGTCGGCCGCCACTTGCTCCGCCTGGATGGCCGAAACGCGTCCCTCCACCTTCCCATCGGCCAGGTCGATCAGCCGCCCTTCGCCGAAGGGATCTCTCACGCGCAGCACCGGCTCGCCCGCGAGCATCTCGACCTGGAATTGGGCGACCCGCTCGCTGTCGCCCAGCGTGTCGCCTCCGAGGGTGCAGCAGCGGCTCCAGTCGATCGGCTCCAGGCCCTGTATCCGAGTAGCCGGCAGCAGCTCCGGATAAGTGACGTACATCATCACCACGCCCGAGAGGCACCACATCAGCATCAGCGCGCCGAGCGCGATGCCGAGGTAGCGGTGGGCGAGGACAAGCCAGCGCATGCGTGACCTCGCGACGCCTACGGCGCGCCGTGCCCGGAGGCGCTAGTCGAACGAATATGTGTAGTTCACCTGGAACATCCGCGGCATCGCGAGATCGTGCACGACATAGTCCGCGCCGGTGGTGTCGCTGACCCCCGTTCCGAGGGAGGAGTAATAGACGTGATTGAAGACGTTGTCCACGTGTAGGTCGATGCGCTGGCGGTGCCGATCGTCCAGGAAGATGCGTCCATTGAGATCCAGGTCCGTGTAGTTGCCGTACCCGAAGCGGCCGTTGCCGATTCCGAGCGGCTCATCGTCCAGATCGCCGACGTTGACGACCGTGAAGCCCGCGCCGTACCACGCGCCGGTCGGGTGGTAGTCGAGTCCGGCCTTGAACTGCGTGACCGGCACCTCGTCGAACTGAGTGTTCACGCCGCTCTCGCGGCTATGGTTGTACGTCGCATCGAAATTTGCGGACAGCGAGGCGCTCAGGCGTGCCTCGAGCGTCAGCTCCTCTCCGATCACGCGCACGTCGCCGGGGACGTTCTCGAAGAGGCACTGGTCGGTTGCGGTGTCGAAGCCTCCGCAGTCGATGAGATTCTTGATCATCCGGTAGAAGCCGGTGACCTCCCATTTCACCGCGGAGTCGCTGACGTCGACGTTTCCGCCGACGGAGACATTCGCATTGGTGCTCGTCTCAGGCTTGAGATTCGGATCGCCGCGCTCGTCGTCCGGGTCGTTGGCGAAGAGCTCCTCGTCCGTGGGCAGGCGAAAAGCCGTTCCGAACGTCGTCCGCACAAAGAGAGACTTGGAGAAGTCGTACTCTCCGCTGCCGTTCCAGACCAGATCGGACTGTCCGACGGTTGGGACGTTGTAGCGTAGTCCGGCGGCGAGATGGGCATCGGGAATCAGATCCGGCGTCGTGCGAATCTGGCCGAAGAATGCATTGACGTGCTCGGTCTCCTGCTGGATCACGAGCACCGCATCGCGGCCGGTATAGCCCTGAAAGTCGTAGCCCGCGAGATACTCGAAGCCGCGGTTCACGTCGAACTGGGTCAGCAGGTTGACGCCGTAGTC
>JASHTA010000349.1 GCA_030040795.1 Gammaproteobacteria bacterium
TATGCCTATATGTTAAAACCAGCGGGCAACGCCCGCTCGAACGAGCCACCATTGCGGTTTCCGGTTGAAGCCGGAAGGAGTTCGATTACCGTGACCGGCGCCAATCCGAAGCTCCAGGGCCTCAAGGTACTGGTCATCGACGACAGCAAGACGATTCGCCGTACGGCCGAGACGCTCCTCGCGAAGGAGGGCTGCGAGGTCTACACGGCGATCGATGGGTTCGATGCGCTTGCGAAGATCGCCGACCACCAGCCCGATATCGTCTTCGTGGACATCATGATGCCACGGCTCGACGGCTATCAGACGTGCTCGCTCATCAAGCACAACAAGGTCTTCCGTGCCATCCCGGTCATCATGCTGTCGTCGAAGGACGGGCTGTTCGACCGCGCGCGGGGGCGCATCGTCGGGTCCGAGCACTATCTCACCAAGCCGTTCACCAAGGACGAGCTGCTGAGCGCGATCGAGACCCATATCGGGAGATGATGGCCATGCCGCTCATACTCATCGTGGACGATTCTCCGACCGAGGTGCACGTGATGCAAAAGGCGCTCGAGCGCCACGGCTATCGGACGGCGGCAGCGGCTGACGGGGCCGAGGGCATCCGCCTCGCGCGCGAGATGAGCCCGGACCTCATTTTCATGGACGTCGTCATGCCGGGCATGAACGGTTACCAGGCCACCCGGACGCTCGTGAACGACCCCAAGACTCGTGCCATTCCCATCATCATGGTGACCTCGAAGGGACAGGAGACCGACAAGATCTGGGGGCTGCGCCAGGGTGCGGTCGACTACATGGTGAAGCCCGTCTCCCCCGATCAGCTCGTGGCGAAGGCCCAAGCCACGCTGACTGGCTGAGCTGGTCAATGGAGGGCGTCTCGCTCAAATCCCTGCGCGATCGTCCATTCGAGCTCTTGCAGGAGCTGGAACGGCGCGGGCGCGCCGTTTCCGCGCAGGTCGGACAGGAGAGCGCCGGTGGCCGCGAATGGGTCGGCGTCGCTTTACGCATGGCGGGCGAGCTGTTTCTCGTGGCACGCGAGGAGACGCGCGAAGTGCTGAGCGTGCCCGCGAGCCTCACGCGCGTGCCCGGTGCGAAGCCCTGGATTCGCGGGCTCGCGAACGTTCGCGGCCAGCTTCTGCCGATCATCGATCTGCGGCACTTCATCGGCAGCGGCGTCGCCCCGGCCACGCGCAACACCCGGGTCCTCGTCGTGAACCACCGGGAGATTCCGGCGGGCCTGCTGGTGGACGAGGTGCTGGGGTTCCGGCGCTTCGCCGAAAGCGAGTTCACCGGGGATGTCCCGCCCACCATCACGCAGTGCGAGCGGTACCTCGCCGGGGCTTTCCGGCACGGCGAGGAGCAGTGGCCGGTCTTGAGTCTGCGCTCGATCCTCGAGAGCGCCGCGTTCGCCGAGGCGGCCGCGTGATGGCAGCGAGCTTCCCCCTTCTCGAGAATCGTAGAGTAACAGTGCAATGACCGATCCCAAGCCGACACAATCCGTCCATCGGCTCGATGCTCTGGTCGGCATTTCTGCAGTCCTGGTGCTCGCCGGCGCGATCGTCTATGCGGCGCGGCTCGGAACGATGCAAGAGGCCTGGCTCCCGGTCGCGCTCGCGGCCGCGGCGATCCTCGCGCTCGCGGTCCTGTGGCTCGGAGTGCGGCAGTTGCGAAGCACGACGGAACGCCAGAGGCTTGCAGTCGAGGCGCAGCGCATGGAAAGCGACCGCAATCAGCAGGCCATCCTGAGATTGCTCGATGAGCTCTCGAGCCTCGCGGACGGCGACCTCACCGTCCAGGCGACCGTGACCGAGGACATCACCGGCGCCATTGCGGACTCCATCAACTATGCCGTGGACGCCCTGCGGGGGCTGGTCACCACGATCAATCAGTCGGCGATCCAGCTCGACGGAGCCGCGCGCCAGACCCAGGCGCTGGCCCAGCATCTCGCCAAGTCGAGCGGCGCCCAGTCGAAGCAGATCGGAGCGGCCACCGAGACCGCAGGCGCCGTCGCCTCGGCCACGGAGGAGGTCTCCGGCAACGCGGAGCGCGCCGCGGATGTCGCGCGGCACTCGGTCGATGTGGCTCACAAAGGCGGCGACGCCGTGCGCCGCACGATCGATGGAATGAATGCCATTCGGGAGACCATCCAGGAGACCTCCAAGCGCATCAAGCGCCTCGGCGAGAGCTCGCAGGAGATCGGCAACATCGTCGAGCTCATCAACGATATCGCCGAGCAGACCAACATCCTCGCGCTCAACGCCTCGATTCAGGCTTCGATGGCCGGCGAGGCCGGCAGGGGATTCGCCGTCGTCGCCGACGAGGTGCAGCGCCTCGCCGAGCGCGCCGCGAACGCCACCAAGCAGATCGAGGTGCTGGTGCGCACCATTCAAACCGATACGAACGAGGCCGTGGTGTCGATGGAGCGCAGCACGACCGATGTGGTGGGAGGAGCGTTGCTCGCGGAGAACGCGGGCGCCGCCCTGGAGGAGATCGAGCAGGTCTCCAACCAGATCGCGAGCCTGGTACAGAACATCTCCGCGAGCTCGCGCCAGCAGTCCTCGGCGGTGCAGAACATCGCGCGCAACATGCAGGTGTTGAAGGAGATCAGCGCCCAGACCGCCGACTCGACGAGCGCCACCTCGCTCGCCATCGCGAAGCTCGCCGAGCTGTCGGCGGGCATGCGCAAGGCGGCGGCCGGCTTTCGCCTGCCCGGTGCGCCCGAGACCGCCGGGGCGACCGGCTCGTTCAGGCGTCCGGAGGATCCGCGCGCCTCCGCGCGACCCGGCGATTCCCGCGGCGCGGCGCGCGTATCTGCGGTCGGCAGTCCATGAGGTCCCCCGAGACGGGTTGATGGCGCATGCCCGAAGTCGTATCCCAAACACTCGAGTTCGTCGGCCGCGAGCTGAACGTCGCCATGGGCGAGGCGCGTGCCGCGCTCGAAGGCTACGTGGAGCAGCCGCAGAATCTCTCGCTGCTCGAGCGCTGCATGCGCGAGCTGCATCAGGTGCAGGGGGTGCTGCGCGTCCTCGAGATCTACGGCGCCGCGCTGCTCGCCGAGGAGATGGAGCAGGTCGCGCGCTATCTCGTCGCGACGGCGGCCGAGCGCAAGAACCAGGCCGAGAGTCTCGATGCGCTGATGCGCGCGATGGTGCAGCTGCCGAGCTACCTCGAGCGGGTGCTCGCCGGAGGCCGCGATCTCGCTCTGGTGCTGCTGCCTCTGCTCAACGACCTGCGGGCGGTGCGCGGCAGTGCGCTGCTCTCCGAGGGCACGCTCCTTCTTCTTAATCTCAAGTCGGACCGTCAGGCGCAGCCCGCCGCCGCGGTTCCGGGCGAGCCTGAGCTCACCGTTGAGCAGTGGGCACGCCGCCTCCGCGCCCGCTTCCAGGTCGGGCTCGTGGGATCAATTCGCGGCGAGCGCCTCGATGCGAACCTCGAGATCCTCGCCGGCGTCGCGCAGAAGCTCGAGCAGGTCGCGACACGCCAAGCCGTCTTCCAGCTCTGGTGGGTCATCGGCGCAGTGCTCGAGGCACTGCGCGACAACGGGCTCGAAGGCGGTGTGTCCGTGAAGCGGCTGCTGGGTCTCGCGGATCGCGAGATCAA
>JASHTA010000350.1 GCA_030040795.1 Gammaproteobacteria bacterium
TGACCGAGCTCGGTAATCCGGGCGGCGGAGCGATCTCGCCTGCCTCGGGCTTCACCGGCGGGGGACTGAGTGGCCCGCCTGCCTTGGGCATCGCCGGCGGGGTACCGGGTGGCCCATTGGGCATCGCCATCGATGCCAGCGGCGATGTGTGGGTCGCCAATGCTGGCAACAACAGCGTGAGCGAGCTCGGTAATCCGGGCGGCGGAGCGATCTCGCCTGCCTCGGGCTTCAAGGGCGGGGGACTGAATGAGCCATTTGGCATCGCCATCGACCCCAGCGGCGATGTGTGGGTCGCCAATTATGGCGGCAGCAGCGTGACCGAGGTCATTGGTGCCGCCGTACCCACCATCACGCCGCTGGTCGCGCAGATCGAGCCGCCGTCTCTGAACCTCGTGCATCCGATTACCATTACCCCGCATCTCTGACGTGTGAGAGCGCGAGGCTGCTGGCAGGCTCTTGGCTCATTACTGTGAGGATGAGCGGACCGCACGTGAATCGATCAGGTCTGACACTATCGTTGCGCATCTGCGGCGGCGCGCACGCGCTGGCGGCTGTGCTCTGCGCTGCGCTGGTAGCGGAGCTGTCGGCCTGCGCACCGGGAGCAGGCGGATCGGGCACCTCGTCGGCGGGCAGCGGCGGTACTGCCTCGCCCGTAGCGGCTGCGGGAACGCTCAGGGGCGTCCTGCATGGCGGGCAGTCGCCGATCGCGAGTGCGAGCGTCACGCTGTACCTGGCCGGAACGAGCGCCGGAGCCGCCGCGAGCGTGCTGGGCAATACCACCACGGATTCGCAAGGAAACTTTTCCTTCAGCAATGTGACCGGCACGGGAGGGCTGTGCGGCTCGGGCGGCTTGCTGTACGTGGTGGCTTCCGGCGGACAAGTCGGCGGCGCCAGTAACCCCGCCAACCCGGCCATCAACCTCATGGCCGCCATCGGTTCCTGCAGCACCATGCCGGGCTACGCGTTCGTCAACGAGCTGACCACCGTGGCGGCGGCATACGCGCTCAACGGATTCATCAGCGTGGGGAGCGGTGGCACGAGCGGTGGCAGCGGGACTGGCACCGTGAGCGGCTGCGTGGACTGCACGCCAAGCGGGCCGGCAAGCAACGTGAACGTCGCGGGCAGCTCGCCGGGACTGTCCAACGCCTTCAATACGGCGGCGCTGCTCGCCGATGTGACCACCGGCAATCCGCCCTCGGCGACCGGATCACCGCTGCCGCCAGCGAGTCAGTGCACGACGGTCGGCAGCGGGCCGATCAATTGCGCGGCGCTCGAGACGCTGACCGGTCTCGCCGACGCGCTCGCCGCCTGCGTCAATTCCCTCGGCGGCTCGACCAGCTCGCAATGCCAGGAGCTGTTCGAGTGCGTGGTGCCGAATGCAACCTACAACGCCGGTCCGCCGCAGAGCTGCACGCCGCCTGACGACAGCACGCTGCCCGGCGACACGCTCGCAGCCACACTACTGGTTGCGCGCAATCCGGGGCTGGTGTCGACGCAGGGACTCGTGAGCATTCCGGGTGAGCAAGTCGTGTTCGCCCCGGGATTGACGACTGCGCCGAACGATTGGACGATCGCGCTCAGCACGTCGATGTCGTCCCCGTGGGGCCTGGCCGTGGACGCTCAGGGTGACGTGTGGGTCTCGCAGCTCACGAGCAGCACCGTCACGGAGTTCGGTCCGACGGGCGCGACGCTGGCCACCTTCACCGCAGCGACCTATGCTCAGAACCTCGCCATCGACGGCAGCGGCAACGTGTGGATATCCGCCATCAACGACGGAGGCGTCTGGGAGATTCCCGGCGGCACCGGGCAGCCGACGCAGATCGCCACCGGCAGCTTCAACGGCATTGCCGCCGATCCGAGTGGAAACATCTGGGTGGCGGACGCAGGCGACGATAACGGCACCCTGATGGAGGTCAGCTCGAGCGGCGGCGCGCTGTCGTACTACACGGGCGGCGATGTGGGTATCGCAGGCGAGCCACCGTACGGCGTAGCCATCGATCCGCACAACAATGTGTGGGTGACGGTGTCCTACTACGAAGGCGGAGTGACCGAGTTCAGCACGGCCCCTAGCGTCACTGCGACATCAACCTTCCTCAACGGCACCGAAAGTGGTCCCGGGGGCGTCGCCATCGATCCCAGCGGCGATGTGTGGGTCGCGGACCTCGACTCGAGTGCCGTGACCAAGCTCGGGCCGGATGGCACGCTGCTGTGGAGCTCGACGTCGTATGGGGACGGCATGCAGTACCCCTACGACATCGCCATCGACGGCGCCGGCACCGGATGGATTGCCAACGACGACAGCGGCGTCAGCGTGCTGGCGTCGAATGGCACGGCGCTCACGCCGAGCATGACGAGCACGGCCCTCACCGGGGGAGAGCTGCATAGCGGCAATCAGATCGCGATCGATCCCAGCGGCAACGTGTGGGCGACGGATTCCGACGGCGGCCTGGTGACGGAGTTCATCGGCGCCGCCGCGCCCACCGTCACGCCGCTGGTCGCGCAGATCACGCCCTCTCAGTAGGCACGCCGCGTGCCGCGGCCGCCCGTTTCGCCCGCCATCGTCCTTGCGGCACTGGCGCTTGCCGCCTGCAGCGGCAAGC
>JASHTA010000351.1 GCA_030040795.1 Gammaproteobacteria bacterium
GCCGCCCGTGCATCCGCAGTCTCCTAGGGCGACTACCAGCTTCGGATGAGGCGTCGCATCGTACGTGCGACGCAATGCGGTCTCCATATTGGCCGCCACCGGTCCGGTCACGAGCAACATGTCTGCGTGGCGCGGGCTCGCCACGAAGCGGATGCCGAGCCCCTCGAGGTTGTAGATCGGATTGGTCAGCGCGTGGATCTCGAGCTCACATCCATTGCAGGAGCCCGCATCGACATGGCGGATGCAGAGTGCCCGGCCGAGCGTTGCGCGGATTCGCTCGCCGAGAGCGGTGCGTACACGGAGCGACTCGTCCGGCTCCGGTGGAGGTTCGGAGACGATGCCGACCGAGGCAATCTTGCGCAGTGTCTTGAGCATGTCGAGCGCTCCTAGAGGTCGACGCCGCTGTAGGAGAGATTGAACGACTTGTTGATGAGCGGAAAATCCGGGACGATGTTGCCGATGATGGCGTGCTCGATCGCGGGCCAGCACTGCCAGGACGGGTCGTGTGGATGGCAGCGATGGACTGCGCCGTTGTGCCCAGCCTCGAGCGCAACGAAAACCGGGCCGCGCCAGCCCTCGATGAGACCGACGCCAAATGTGCCGGCGGCGGGATACCCGATCGGCGCGGCGTGCGGACCGTCTGGAAGCGCTCCGAGGAGCTGGTGCGCCAACCGGCACGACTCCTGAACCTCATCGAACCGCACAGCGACCCTCGCAGCCACGTCACCTTCTGCGCGCACGATCTTGACGGGTGGGTGCTCATCATAGGGTTTGCACGGGTGGTCGACCCGTGCATCGAGCCGCTGGCCGCTCGCGCGCGCCGCGAGCCCCAGCACGCCGAGCCTCGAGGCGAGCTGGGGATCGAGGCGGCCCGTTCCCGTAAATCGGTCGCGGACACCCGAGTGGTCTTCATAGATGCCGCGCAGCAGTGCGGATTCGCGCGCGACTGAGCTGATGCTCGCTGCAAGCGCCTGCGCCGATTGCGCGGTGATATCGACGCCGGTGCCACCGGGCGTGACGGCATCGAGCAGATAGCGCTGACCGAGCGCAGCATCGATCGCCCGGAGCAGCTGCTCCTTCAGGCGCGAGAACTGTGCCAACCCGAACGCGAAGCCCGCATCGTTGCCGAGCGCGCCGAGGTCACCCAGGTGGTTTGCGATCCTCTCGAGCTCGAGGCAGAGGGCCCGCAACCAGAGCGCCCGGCGCGGAACCGCGCATCCCGCCATGCCCTCGAGTGCCTGGCAATAGGCCCAGGAGAACGCGACCGCGCAGTCGCCCGAGATGCGGGCCGCGAGGCGATGGCCATTCAGTATCGGAAGCTCGGTGAATCGCCGCTCGATGCCCTTGTGCACGTAGCCCAGATGCTCCTCGAGCCGAAGTACCTTCTCGCCTACGACGGAGAGCCGGAAATGTCCAGGCTCGATCGTGCCGGCGTGCACGGGGCCGACCGCGATCTCATGGACCCCTTCACCCTCGACTCGAAGGAAGTCGTACTCGCTGCCGCCATGAAGCCATGGCCGTCGGTCCAGATCACTCGAGCGCACGCCAAAGAGGTCACAGGCGGCCCGCTGCATGCGTGATGCAGCTGGAAAGATCTCCTCGAGGCCTGGGTACGCAGGAGCCTCGCATTCCGGCTGCACCGGCAGCTCCGCGAGAAGGATCCCGGGATCGATCCAGTAAGCCGCGCAGATCGTGTGCCTCATGGGCGAGTGCGCCTCTTGCGATGCCCACAGCGAGAGCAGCCGTCCCCCGCTCGCCGCTACGTCGCGCGCCGCCTGTTGCCACTCTTCCGCCACGACGCCGAGACCGCGTACGTGCGGCGCGCCGGGCACTTCCTGCGCACGATCCCACCACTTTCCGACGGGCATCGTCAGAGTCCTCCGATCAGCCGTGCAGCGGCGCGGTACCAGTCCGCGAGATACGGGGGCACGTAAAGTCCGAGGACAAGCACGATCGCGAGGTGCGCGAAGACGGGTAGGAGCGCAGGAGGATGCGGCAGGCGGCGCGCCGTCGTCTCGCCGAAGACCATCGGTTGCACGCGGCCAAAGATCGCCGCAAAGGCAATCCCCAGCGCGGCGAGAAGGATCGGCGTCGCCCAAGGCTGCTCGCGCATCGCCGTGGTGAGTATCAGGAATTCGCTCGCGAACACACCGAAGGGCGGGAGACCCAGGATCGCGAGCGCGCCCAGCATCAAGCCCCAGCCGATCGTCGGCGAGAGGGTGACGAGTCCACGGATGTTCTCCATGAGCTGGGATCCCGCCTTCTGCGCCGCATGGCCGACGGTGAAGAAGATTGCGGACTTCGTGAGCGAATGCACGGTCATGTGCAGGAGCGCGGCGAAGGTCGCAACGGGCCCGCTCATGCCGAACGCGAACGCGACGATCCCCATGTGCTCGACCGAGGAATAGGCGAAGAGGCGCTTGATGTCTCGCTGCCTCCACAGGAGGAGCGCGCCCACGACGACCGAGAGGAGGCCGAATCCCATGAGCATGCGGGCCGGCAGCGGTGAATGAAGCGAGCCCTCGACGAGAATCTTGCAGCGAACCACGGCATAGATGGCGACATTGAGAAGGAGTCCCGAGAGCACCGCGGAAATCGGTGTGGGGCCCTCGGCATGCGCGTCGGGGAGCCAGTTGTGCAGGGGAGCGAGGCCGACCTTCGTGCCATAGCCGACGAGCAGGAACACGAACGCCAGCGCGAGCACGGACGGCTCGAGCTGCGATTTGACCGCATTCAAGTGCGTCCAGAGGAGTGCGGTGACCCCCTCGGCTCCCAGGACCCTCTCTGCGGCGAAGTACAGCAGAATCGTTCCGAAGAGCGCCTGGGCGATCCCGACGCCGCAGAGAATGAAGTACTTCCAGCCCGCCTCGAGACTCGCCGGGGTCCGATACAGCGTCACGAGCAGGACGGTCGAGAGCGTCGCTGCCTCCATCGCGACCCAAAGCAATCCCATGTTGTTCGTCGTGAGCGCGGTCAGCATCGTGAGCATGAACAGCTGGTACATGGCGTGGTAGAGGCGCAGGCGCCGCGCGGTGACGCGCCCATGCGCCAGCTCCACGCGCATGTAAGGCCGGGAAAAAAGTGAGGTGGTCAGTCCGACGAAAGCCGTCAGGGCGACCAGGAAGACGTTGAACGGATCGACGAAGAACTGCTCGTGCGCGAGAAGCTGATCGCCGTGATCGATGACCCGCACCGTGAGCGCACAAGCCGCGAGGAAGGTGCCGAGACTGAACGCGACGTTGAGCTCCGGTGCCGAACGGCGTGCGCCGAGAAATCCCAACGCGAGAGCGCCTGCGGCGGGAAGGCCCAAAAGGAGCAGCACTTCCACTACTCGCTCTCCTTCAAGGACTCGAGATGATGCAGGTCGAGGCTGTCGAATTGCTCGCGTATCTGGAAGAAGAAGACCCCGAGCACGAGCACGGCGACGAGCACATCGAGCGCGACGCCGAGCTCGATGACCATCGGCATGCCGTACGTCGCGCTCATCGCGCCGAAGAACAGGCCGTTCTCCATCGAGAGGAATCCGATCACCTGCGACATGGCCTTGCGCCGCGTGATCATCATGAGGAACGCGAGCAGTACCACGGCGATCGCGATGCCGATGGCGCTGCGCATCGTGGTGTTCGCGAGCTGGGTGATCGGCTGCGCGAGGCCGAAGGCGAAGACGACGATCACCACGCCCGCGAGCAGGGTGCCCGAGATGTTGAGCAGCGGCTCGGTATCCCAGTACACCTCGAGCCGGTGGATCAGGCGGTGGAGAAGCCACGGCAGGAATGCGACCTTGAGGGCGACCGTGAGGAGCGCGGAGAGGTAGAGGTGCGGCTGCCCGGTACGCCAGGCGAGAAGCAGCGTCGCGACGGCGAGCAATCCGCCCTGGATCGCGAGGAGATCCACCAGAGTCACGATGCGCCGCTGCGAGAGCATCGCGAACGAAAGGAGCAGCAGCAGGGCCGCACAGGTGTTGAGAAGCTGAAGGTCCCAGGGGAGATGGGTCATGGCGCCTTCAGGCCTTCAGCAGGACGTGCACGAGGAGCCCGAGGACCGCGAAGAGAAAGGCCGTCGCGAGAAACTCCGGCGCCCGCATGACGCGGAGCTTCGCCGACACGGTCTCGATGGTGGCAAGCCCCGCGCCCGCAACGCCGAGTTTCAAGCCGAGGACGGGAATCGAGAGCGCAAGGCCGAGCGGGCCGATCGCGCCCGTCGCGACGCCCCAGGGAACGAACAGGGCAAAACCGATGCATGCGTAGTTGAAGAGCCGGAGCGCCGACGCCCACTCCATCAGCGCGAGGTGGCGCGCGGAGTACTCGAGCAGCATGGCCTCGTGGATCATCGTGAGCTCGAGGTGCGTTGCGGGGTTGTCCACCGGGATGCGTGCATTCTCCGCAAGCAGCACGAGCGTAAAGGCGACGGCGGTGAACGCGAGGCTCGGATACAGGCCGAGCGATTGCGTGACGAGATGCTCCGAGATCGCAGGCAGAGCCGTCGTGGAGGAAATCATGGAGGCGACGAAGATCACCATGAGGAGCGCGGGCTCGGCAAGGAAGCCGACCATCATCTCGCGGCGTGCGCCGAGCGTACCGAATGCCGTGCCGACATCCATCGCGGCGAGCGAGAGAAACACGCGCGCCGTAGCGAAGAGCCCGACGAGCGCGATGGCATCGGCCGCGACGACGAGGGGCAGGTGCGTGCCCATCGAGGGGATGATGCCGGCGGCGACCACCATCGTGCTGAAGACGAGATAAGGCGCGAGCCGGAAGAGGGGAGAGGCGTTCTCGGCAAGCACCGCGTCCTTGGCGAAGAGCTTGCGAATGTTGCGGTAGGGCAGCCAGATGCTTGGCGCGCGGCGGTTGGAGAGCCAGGCCCGACACTGATTCACCCAGCCGAGGAACAAGGGCGCGGCGGCGAGCGCCGCCACGACTTCGAGCAGCTGAGTGACGAGCTCGGTGACCTGGGGCGCAGCGGCGCTCATAGCACGAGTGCGAGCGCGAGGAGCACGACGAGGGTCACGAAGCTGTAGAGGAGGTACGCTGCGATCCGTCCCTGCTGCAGGACGGCCGCGGCGTCGGCGAGTCGTTGGACGATCCCGCCGAGCGGCTCGTAGAGGCTCCGCCAGATGCGGTCGGTAATCGCGATGCGGTAGCGCGGGGCGCGGTCGAACGGCGTGGGGAGCTCGCGCTCGATTCGAAAGAAGGATTGAAAGAGATTGCGGATCGGCTGGCCGAATCCCTCCGCCGTGTCCTGCATCCGCGCGGTGAGACGTCCGAATCCGCAATCCCATGCGGGGCCATGCCGGACGCGCCGATGGTAGACGAGCCGAACGATCGTCACCGTGAGCGCGACGACCAACGCGCTCGCCGTCAAGAACACGAGCGGTCCGTACGATACCTCGCGGGTCGGCACCGGTGCCAGCAGCCACCAGTGCGCGGTCTGATGGGCGAGGGAGGCGCCCGTCAGCGTCGCCGTAACTCGGTTGAGAGCGGCGAGCACCTGCACGGGGGCGAGGCCGAGCGCGACACAGCCGAGGGCGAGCCAAGTGAGACCGAGGCGCTCGAGCCGGCCGCAGTCGTGCGCGCGCGAGAGCGCGCTTTCCCGCGGCTGTCCGAGGAAGATGACTCCGAAGAACTTCACCATCACGTAGCCCGCGAGGGCCGCGGCAAGCGCCACCAGCGCAGCCCCCATCGGAATCAGCATGCTGACGAAGGCATGGGGGATCTGGTCGGCGAACAGGAAGCTCTGCAGCAGCAGCCACTCGGAGACGAAGCCGTTGAGCGGCGGGAGACCCGCGATCGCAAGCGCACCCACGAGCGAAAGCCACGCGACCCAGGGCATCCGATGGATCAATCCGCCCAAGCGGCCGAGATTGCGCTCGCCCGTGGCGTGCAGCACGGAGCCGGTGCCGAGGAACAGCAGGCTCTTCATGAACGCATGATTCAAGGAGTGATAAAGCGTCGCGGCCAGGGCAAGCGCTGCGGCCAAGTGCATCCCGGTGCCGAAGAACACGATCGCGAGGCCGAGCCCGGTGAATACGAGCCCCATGTTCTCGATGGACGAGTAGGCGAGCAGGCGCTTCATGTCCGTCTGCACGGCCGCGAAGACTGCGCCATAGAACGCCGTCGCGAGACCCGCAGCGAGAGGCACCAGGCCCCACCACCAGACCGGTGCGCCGAGGAGATCGAACGTCACACGAATGATCCCGTAGACGGCGGTCTTGAGCATGACTCCGCTCATGAGCGCGGATACGGGCGATGGCGCGGCGGGATGCGCCTCAGGCAGCCAGATGTGAAGCGGCACGAGCCCGGCTTTCGCCCCAAATCCTGCGAGCGCGAGGAGGAAGGCGATGGCGGCCCACGCGGGACTCAAGTGGGCCGACCGCATGGCCTCGAACGTGAACTGCCAGCTGCCGCCCTGCATCACTCCGAAGGCGAGGAGGATGGAAATTGCGCCGACGTGGGCGATGAGAAGGTAGAGAAACCCGGCGCGGCGGATCTCCTCAAGACGGTGCTGTGTCGTGACGAGGAAGTAGGAGGAGATCGCCATCGATTCCCAGGCGACCATGAAGCTGTAAGCGTCGTCGGCGATCAGGACGAAGCCCATGCTCGCGAGGAAAAGATGGTACTGGAGGCAGAGCAGTCCCGGCGCTGCGCCCTCGCCCTGGCGGAAGTACCCCGCCGAGTACAGTGAGATCCCTGCGGAGGTGGTGCCGAGCAGCAGCAGGAAGCCGCTTGCCAGCGTGTCGAGCCGAAGATGAAAGGGCAGATCGGGAAGCCCGAACGGCAGAACGATTTGCTCCGTGACGCCGGTCCAGAGACTCCATGCGGAGAGCGCGCCGAGCGCGGCGCCGATCAGCGCGCCGACGGTGAATAGCGCGCGCCCCGCGAATCGGATGCTCCGCGGACGCAGGAGGCCGCAGGCTCCCAAGAGAACCCACCCGGCGAGCAGCGCGATGCAGGCGGAAAGAGGAGATGAGACGAATATGGCCACGGGCTGACCATCGTATTATCATGGAAGTAGATGCTCATGTGAATAGGATCAGGTTCCGGTGACACTCGAAATCCGCACGGCTCGTCTGACGATCCTCATAGACCCTCGCAAGAAGGCGGTTTTCGAGCGGCTGTGCGCCGAGGACGATGTCACGCCCTCGCAGGTGGTTCGCCGGCTCATCCGTGCCTACATCGAGGGGAAGACCGGGCGGCCTTGGCGGCCCGAGGACGAGCCGCTTCCGGCCAGCGAGCGCACGGTGGCGAGCTCGCCGCGGGCGGCGCGGCGGCAGCGATCGCTCCGAACCGGGTCGGTGGCGAAGCCCGGAGGCGGTGCTCAGCGCCCGCGCGGCGGCCGCGCGGCAAAGTCTCCCCGTGAGCGTCCGGAGGCTTCGTCCGCGCGCTGATTCAAGGCGTTGTCAATTCCTGCCTGTACCAGGGATGCCATCACGGCGTAGCCGGCCGCCGAGGGATGCACGCCATCGGGGCTGAGATTGTGCGGCAGGCCGCCTGCCGCGTCCTTCATGGCAGCGTAGTAGTCGACGTACACGTAGTGCTCCCTCGCCGCATAAGCCTTGAGCCATTGATTCAGCGCGGCGATTCTCGCTGCGGGATCGGGCAGCTCGGCATGCCACCAATAATGGACGGACGGCAGCACGGAGCAAAGCACGACGGCGATGCGATTGGCCCTGGCGAGATCGGCCATCGACTCGAGGTTGCCCTCGATCTGCGGCAGCGTCGCCGGCCCGGTATTCTCGGCGAGATCGTTGGTGCCGGCGAGGATGACCACCACCTTCGGATCCAGGTCGATGGCATCCTGGCGGAACCGAAGCAGAATCTGTGCGGAAGTCTGCCCGCTGATGCCGCGATTGACGTAGGGCTTGCCGGGGAAGGATTTCTCGAGCTTCCATCCCTCCGTAATCGAATCGCCGATGAAGACGACGCGAGGGGTGCCTGCGGCCGGTGTGCCGAGTTGCTGATCGGCCGCATGGAAGTGCGCGAGGTCGCTGAAATCCACGAGCAGCTCGTGATCGAAGTTGATCCAATAGGTGCCGGACTGCCACGCGGGAGCAGTCAGCGTGACTGGCGGTCCTTTCGCCTGCGGCGTGGATTGCGATGTCTGAGCTGGCTCCCCGCCGAATTGCTTCTTGGCGAATTCGATGAAGTACGGCCAGTTCGGCGCGGGGGTGTGTCCATACTGATGCTGGCGAAAGGCGAGCCTTCCGGAATCGATGAGCGTGCCCATCGGCGGAAACTTCGTCGTCGCGAGCCCCCTGAATCCGAGCAGCCTCCACGCCGGACTCGCGGCCGCTTCGGCCATGAACATTCCTCGCGTGTCCTGCCACGCATCGCCGGGCACGTACTGCGGACTCGTGATCAACACACCGCCCCCGATGAACACGGGCCGCGGCGCGATCAGCGCGATGAATTCGTGGCTGTCCACGGGCATCTCGTCTGCCGAATGGCCCGCGGCGCAATACCGCAGGAAGTTGCCCGCGAACCAGTGGAACTCTTCGACACCGCAGAGATTTCCCAGGGTCTCGCCGTAATCGCGCCGGTACAGCGCGGCGCCTCCCTTTCCGGAGGAGGAGATATATCCGATCGCAAATCGCGGATCGTCCGCCATGGCGACCAAAGCCTCCTTGCCCCCGCGCGAGTGGCCCATGATGCCCACCTGGGTACCGTCTACGTCGGGGTCGGTCTCCAGATAATCCAGAATGCGGCTGTCCGCCCATGCCCACGCGCGCAGAACGCCCCAGGCATCCAGACTTCTCGGCTGCCCGTGGTCTACCAGGCCGATGATTCCCTTGGAGAGTCCGGCCCCGTTGTCGGCCTGCACTTGAGTCAGGTTGCGATCGACGAATCCCCATCCGGCCTCGAGCAGCAGCTTCGCTTCGTCCGGCGGATGCTTCGGCATCGCGATCCGATGCACGATCGCCCCAGGCGCCGATGCACGCGCTACAAAGTGGAAGGGGTGCAATGCGGCTCCTCCGATGATGATGGGCACCCTTTTCCCTTGCAGGCTCGCCGGTGTCACCACATCGGCCTCGATGTCGACCGTAATCGCGGGATCCCCGGAGTTATCCGCGTGCCCGGAGATGTGCCTCACGATCGCCGGGACGCCCGCGACGGTCACACGCCGCACGTCGCCCAGCTTCCAGGTTACGGGTGGGATATTCGTGGGATACTTCCCGTAAACGTCCTCGGCGAACATCGCCTGAATCTCGCTGCGCCGTATCGCCCATTCGGCCGGGGTCGTCACTTTCCTTCCGTCGCTCATCACGAGCAGCGCAGGCAGTTTCGGATAGGGATTTGCGCTCGCCTCGTCGTAGTTTGCGTTACCGGGCTTGCCGATATCGTAGGCTGTCGCGCCCGGCTGCATGGCTGTGATTCCGAGCAGTCTCAACTCCCGGTTGCGCTCCGCGGCCGAAGCGGCATCGGTTGCCGCACGCTCGGCTGGCGTCGGAAAGTGAAATGCAGAGGCCGCTGCCGCCCAATGGAACGGCAAGGCCGAGGTCAGCAATCCCCCCAGAGCCGCAATCAGCCGTCGGGTGCGCATCGCGTGTCTCTCCTCGAACGTCAGTGTGGGTATCCCGGCCATGCCGCGTGCAGAGGGGAAGGGGAGGGATTCGACAGGATCCGGAGGCTCCCGTAAGATCGAGGACGCCTCGTGACGGGTGGTTTGAGAGGCGCCAGACGCGGAGGGGGAAGACGCATGCTGGGGACACCATATCCTAAAAAGCCGATGCATCGCATCGCTTACACCAAGCTCACCCAAGAGCAGATCGCCACCCAGCTTCACCCTGTCGCTGAACGCGGGCCGACCAGCGCATCGCCGCTTGCAACGGACTTCGCCGGCGAGTCGCTGCATATCGTCACCGACGACGGCCCGGCCTTGAGCTACCGGTTCTCCAGCAACACCAAGCTGTCCGTGGCCGAGGACGGCGGCAGGGCGGTTCATGCCGGGTTCGGTGCGCTGGAGATGGACCACCTCTGCCTGTTCACGCACATGATTCCCGGCACCCAGCGCGGCTACACCGTGGTGGTCGACCGAGACAGCAAGCTCGCGACCGTCATCGAGCTGTGGTTCAGCGGCTACGACGACAACCGCGAGGTGCAGCGGCAAATCTATTTTGGGTATGTCAACACCCACGGCGGCGAGGCGCCGAAGGAGCGGCACGGGTACACCGACCGCGTGGAAGGCCGCGGCTATCACTGGCGGCAAGATAACGGCATGGAGACGCTGGAGTACTATCCCTCCGCCGGGTATTCCCACTTCGTGGAACTGTCTCGCACCGGCGGTGAGCTCGGCTTCTGCGCCCCCTCCGACTACGTCAAGCTCGACAACGACTTCTTCCTCTATACGCGCACGGAATGTGAGTTCTCGGGAACCTTCACGGCGTACGTCCTCGACATGAACCGCAGCCGGCAGATGGGCGTGCGGCTCGGCTTCGACGAAGGCGACAACCTGCACTACTACATCTTCCGGGGCCAGGGCGACATCGTGGGCCAGATCGCGCGCTTCGAGAAATTTGGCGACTATTCCGGCGACCCCATCCCCGGTCCGAAGGGCAAGGACGGCAAGCCCGTCAAGGGCGGTCGGCGAGTGTACCGGCCGATCAAGACCATGGAGAAGCTGACCCGGGAGCAAGTGGACCAAGTCGTCAAAGCGCACTCGAGTGCCTTTCCGGTCCGTACTACCACGGGCGGCGCCGCCGGCATGGGGGGCGCGAACTCCCTGCCCACGAGCGACTTTCTGGCGGGCAAGACCTTCACGCTGCGCTACGACAACGGACCGGCGATGGAATACAAGGTCGGCAGCACCGACGAGCTCAGCTGGCGCAAGGACGGGGAGGGCGGCTGGACGCAAGCGCGCTACCAGGCGTACGAGGTGGCGCCGGGCTTGTTCCTCTTCGGGCATCTGCTCGAAGGCACACCCAACCACGACGGCCACATCATCGCAGTGGATTTCCACCAGGGGCTCGCGACCTGCTACAACGGCTTTCTCAACACGCCGTATTTCGCCAACGAGGCCGGGGCGCGTACCTTATTCGGCGTGCTGGAGATGGACGGCATCCAGCCCCCCCTGTACCGCCGGCACGCCAGAACGACCGAAATGCTGGGCCGGTGCATCACGTACAGCTACGCTCCGGGCCTCACGTCGATGCATCTGTATTCCACACCCAATACGGTGTCCTGGATCATCTTCACCCCGGACGGGCACGGCGGAATGGAGTGGAGCGGGCCGGGCGACTTCGTGAAGATCCGCGACGGCATCTACTTCATGTACTGGCTGGAGGAGGCTTGCAACGGCACCCTGGGCACCGTCCTCCTCAACTTGAACATCATGCATGACGCCGGCATCGGCTATAACTGCGGCTCACGCGGCCTCAACATGAGCCGGATCGGCGCCGTCGTTCGGCACGCGGGCAAGTTCGAAGTCGACAAGTATTTTCAAATCAAGACGTGAGAGAGGCCGACATGACCCGGGACAACACCTCTACTCGCCGGTCGTTCCTGAGAGGCGGTGCGCTTCTTGCGGCGCCTATCGCCGCTGTGTCGGCGTCCGCTGTGGCGCTTGCGGGCGACGGGTTGAAGGCTCGCGTCAAACGCCTGGAGGACGAGGCCGCGATCCGCGACTTGCATCAATCCTGGCTGCGGCGGGTGAATGCAGGTGAGCGCGACGCGCTGCTCGACAGCTCGGTGCACCGGGTCATCGCGGATCACGCGGGCGCGCCCGATAAGATCGAGATCGCGGCGGATGGCCAAAGCGCCACCGGACATTTCGATTACGCCGTCGAGGTGGAAGCACCGCTTGCCAGGGATTGCACACTGGCGCAGATGGCTCATGCGCAGGGTCACGGCATTTTTTACCGGACCGAGCGCCGGACGCTCACGGTCGCCTACACGAAGGTCGGCGGCGCCTGGAAAATCGCAAAAGTCGCGATCTAAGAGCGAGGCGCGCGCGAGTCGCGGCGGTACCGTGCGCAGAGGGAAGAGGCCGCCGCTCGATGCGGCGACCTCCCGGCGAAGAGCGCTAGTGCTGTCCGCCCTTGCGGTCTGCCTCTGACGCCTTTTCGCGGTCTTGGGCAAGGTTGCCGCCGCTTCGGGAGCTCTCCTCGCCGCTCTTGCCCCGCTCGCCATGCTGCCCGCCCGAGCTCTCGCCCCCCTCGCGACCCGCCTCGGCAGCGAGCTTACGGTCCTTCGAGAAGCTGCGCTCCTGTGGCGGGACGCTCGATCCGCCTTTGCCGGCAGCCTCGCGCTGCTTCTGATCGTCCATCGACGCGAAACCGCGGCCCGATCCGCCACTCTGCTCGGACGGCGAGCCCTGCTGGTTCTGATTCTCGGCCATGATCCTTCTCCTTGCGTGAAAGGCTTCAACTTGAGAGAACGCGCGCGGTTCGATTCACCATCGATCTCCTCATCATCGATCTCCGCCCCGCGAGATTGAGCAATCTACGTTCCGGCCCGCGAGTCCCCAGACGCGATGGGTACGTCGGTTGCTGAATTTCCGCATTCACTTTCCAACCGAGGGCACCGTCGTGGCCATGGAACCATCGAAAAAATCCGAGTCTCAAACAAGCGTGACGCTCAAGTCGGGCCGGCAGCCGGCCCCCGTCCATGTAGGCGAGGCAGCAGTCAAGGACGAA
>JASHTA010000352.1 GCA_030040795.1 Gammaproteobacteria bacterium
CGGAGCCCTGCATGCCTTTCTGGACACTTGGCTGCCGGAAGTCGAGCAGCTGCCGAGCGCGCGGCGTGTGCGCTGGGCGCTCGATGTGGACCCGATCGAGTTGTTCTGACGCTCAACCTTCGGCGGCGGCGCTCGGCCGGCGCAAGCTACTCGCGGCGCAGTACGACGGCGGGCTCGATGCGCGCAGCGCGCAGCGCCTGGCCGTAGACGGCGACCCAGGCTATCGCCAGTGTCACGGCGAGACCGAGCCCAAACGGCAGCGGCGAGAGGCGGATGCGCTCGCTGAAGAAGCTGAGATAGTCCTGGAGAGCGAGGTAGGCGACAGGCCAGCTCACGAGGTTCGCGATGAGCACCGGCCGCGAGAAATCGCGCATCAGCATCGTGAGGATCTGCTGCGGGCGCGCACCGATCGCCTTGCGGATGCCGATCTCGTGCGTTCGGCGCTTGACCACGAACAATGCCATGCCGAATACGCTCATCATGGCGATGACGCAGCCGGCGAGCGTGAGCGCGGTGAGGGCCCGGTCGAGATAGGCCTGCATCCGGTAGGCGCGCTCGAACAGCTCGTCCATGAATTGCCGCTCGACCGGCGTGTTCGACAGCCTCCGCCACGTCCCGTCGATCGTGGCGAGCGCGTGAGGGATCGCATTCCTGGAGACCCTGACGATGAGCGGAGCGCCGCGAGCCTGCTCCGGAGTCAGCAGGTGATAGATGTTCGCGTGAACGCCGAACTCCGAGAAGATGCGCAGCGGCTGGTTCTCGATGACGCCGGCGATTCTCACGGTGTGGTCGACGCGCAGGTCTGCCGTCAGCACATAGACGATCTGACCGACGGCGGCCTGGGGCGTCCCGAAGCCGAGCGCCTGCGCGAGCGCGCGATCGATGACCACCTCGTCCGAGGCCGGACTCGCATCGGCGAGATCGAACGCATGGCCGGCCGCAAGCCGCATGCCGAGCGCGTTGCGAAAGTCGCGCGAGATCAGGTGCGACCTCGCCATGACGTGAGAGGCATGGAGGCGGGAGGCGAGGACGACACCGTTGCCCAAGTCATCTTCCCACGGAGCCGACGCGATCGCGGCCACGCTCTCGATCGCCGGATCGGCCGACAGCGCTTGGCGCCAGATCTCGACGCTCGCCCCCTGCGACATCGCGCCTCGACCGAGCACGACGGTCTGATCGGCACCCGGCGACATCCCGGCTGCACGCAACTGGGTATTCTGAGCATGGATCACCGCAAGTGCGGTGAGCAGCAGGCTCGCGATCGCGAATTGCGCCACGACGATCAGGCGCGGACCGGTACGCGGACTCGCGAGCGCGTCGCCCGCACGAATGGCCCAGATCGGACGGAGGCTCGCGAGGCGGACGGCGGGATAGACGCCGCTCACCAATGCGGTCGCCAGGCACGCGAGCGAGACGCCTGTCCAGAAGCCTGCGCTGCTCGCGATGGCGCCCGTGAGATCGAGCTCGGCACGAGCGTCGACGATCCACGTCACGCCCGCAAGGATCGCGAGCGCGATGAGAGCCGCGAGCGCCGTCTGCAACGCCGACTCCGTGAGGTACTGCACGGCGACGTGCAGCCGGCTCGCCCCGAGCACGCAGCGTATGCCGATCTCCCTCGAGCGGGCGATCGATCGAACGACGGCAAGGTTGACATAGTTGACGCACGCGATCGCGAGCACCAGGGCGGCGACCAGCATCACGAGCGCCACGAGCGAGATCCCGGGGCGCATGCCGAATACGGCTCGCTGCAGGGCGTCGAGGCGCAGCGCCGCGACGGGCTCGGCCCGGTACTCGACATGCTGAATCGGGGAATCGAGCCCGTGGCGGCGCGCGAATCCCTCGAGGCGCCGGTTGAGCGTCGCGACCGTCATGCCGCTGCGCCGGGGTAGCATGACGTAGGTGTACGCGCTTTCCGCACCGGGCGATTGCGGCGTTCCGAGCGCGGCCTGCAAGGCCTCGTACGTCTCGCGCGAGATGAGCAGCTCGAAGCCGAAGTCGAAATTGAAGTCCCCCGTCTGCGCCAATCCGGGCGCTCCGGCCGCTCGATAGAAGTGGGAAGTCGGCGGAAACGGCTTCATCACCGCCGCGACCGTCACGTCGAGAGCGTTCTCGAGCGTGAGCACGCGTCCCACCACGGCCGTGGTTCCGAAGAGGCGCAGAGCGGCAGCCTCGCTCAGCACGACTTGGCGGGGCTGGGTCAAGGGATTCGCGGCCGCCGCCCGGACGAACGGTAGCGGAAAGATGCCGAGGAAGGTCGGATCGGCCCACGCCGCGTCGACGAAGGACATGTGGCCGCCGATGTAGACATGCATCCCCGGAAGCAGCTGCAGCCCGGCGACGGCCGTGAGCTCCGGAACCTCGACGGGCAGGTACCGGACCATCCTTCCGGGAGGTCCGCCCGGCAGGAAGCCTGTGTCGTAGCTGGCCGCGGGCGTGTTGGCAAAATACCGCCCGAAGACCAGGTAGACGCGGTCGATGTCCGGGAACTCGCGATCCCCGTGGGTGAAGTACGTGACAGCGCCGTAGGCGGCGATGAAGCATGCGAGGCCGAGGGCAAGACCGAGCACGCTGATGGCGGAGAACGACTTGAAGCGCCAGAGATTGCGCAGCGCGCTCGAGAGGTAATGCCGGAACATGGCGCCGCTTCCGCTCAGAGCGACTCCGCGACGTTGGGCACGAGGCGCCCATCGAGCAGGCTCAGCAGCCGGTGCGCCCGCCCCGCATGGCTTGGCGAGTGCGTGACCATGAGGATCGTCGCGCCCTGCTCGTTGAGCGTCGCGAGCATGTCCATCACGTCCTCGCCGTTCTTCGTATCGAGGTTGCCGGTCGGCTCGTCGGCGACGATGAGCTTCGGGTCGCCCACCACGGCGCGCGCGACGGCGACTCGCTGCTGCTGGCCGCCGGAGAGCTGGGCGGGCTTGTGCTGGGCCCGGCTCTCGAGGCCGACGAGCTCGAGCACTTCCCGCACGCGAGTCTTGCGTCCCGACCGCGACATGCCCTGGTACAGCAGCGGCAGCTCGACGTTCTCGTAGACCGTGAGGTCATCGATGAGGTTGAAGCTCTGGAAGATGAACCCGACGGTCCGCTTGCGAATTTCCGTGAGCCGGCTCTCGGAATACCGCGACACCTCGGTACCCTCCAGGACGTACTCCCCGCTCGTCGGCGTGTCGATCAGTCCGACGATGTTGAGGAGCGTCGACTTGCCGCAGCCGGAAGGCCCCATGATGGCGACGAAGTCGCCCTGCTCCACCTCGAGACTCACGTCATCGAGCGCCGTCGTCTCGAGCTCGCTCGTCCGGTAGAGCTTGCGCACGTTGGAAAGCCGGATCATGCAGTCGGCCCCGGGGTCACTGCCGCTCGAATTCATGTGGTCCCCCCACTCAATACCACGCGATCGATGTCCTTGAAGGAGTCATAGCTGGAGACGATCACCCGCTCTCCGGGGACGAGTCCCTGCAGCACCTCGACCTGCTCGAGATTGCGCCGGCCGAGCTGCACGGCACGGCGATGCGCGACGCTTCCGCCCGGTGGCAGGACGAAGACCCACTGGCCGCCAGTGTCGTCGTAGAACGGCCCGTTGGCCACGACGAGGCCTTTGCGCTCGCCGCCGATGTCGAGCCGCAGCTGCAGCGTCTGACCGCGTCGAAGCGCGGGGGGCGCGCCGCCCACAAACGCGAGATCGACCTTGAATTGCCGGTCGGTGACCTGGGGATAGAGCTTCTTGACGACGAGGCGGTGCACCTTCCCGTCGATGTCGGTGTCGGTCGTCGCGGTCTCTCCGATTGCGACTCGCGGCAGGTAGTGCTCATCGACGAGCGCCTCGACCTTGAAGCCGTCGGTCCGATCCACCTGCCCGATGCGCTGGCCGGCGAGCTTCGACTCCCCGAGGTGCGCATCGAGCATCGTCAGCTCGCCGTCGAAGGGCGCCTTGATGACGAGGTCGTCGAGGTTCTGCCGCGCGATTGCGAGATTCCGGTTGAGTCCCGCCACGGTCCGGTCGAGCTGGCTGATCTGCTCGCGTTGGAGCGCCTCGTCGACGACCGCCGCCTGCGCCTGCGCCTCCTCGAGGCTGTGCAACCGCCCAAACTCGAGCTGCGCGTCCTCCACGTCCGAGCGCCGCACGAGCCCGCTTCCTTTCAGCGAGACGAGCCGCTCGAGCCGCTTCTCGGCCTCGCTCGCCTGATACTTGGCATTGATCAGTTGCTGAGCGTGGGTCAAGCGGGTCTGCTCGAATTGCAGCTTCGTGCTCGCGAGACGGTCGAGCTGCTCGGCGAGCTGCGCTTCGCAGTCGAGAACCTGCAGCTCGAGGTTCGTGTTGTTGAGCCGCACGAGGGGCTCGCCGGCCTTGACGTAGGCTCCCTCCTCCACCATCAGCTGCGCTACCTGTCCGCCGTCGGCCGCATCCAGATAGACCGTCTCCCGCGGATCGACGGTGCCGGTGACGGGGATGTATTCGCGAAACTCTCCGCTGCGAACGGTCGACAGCTCTATGCGATCGCGGCTCACGGTGAGCGTTCGCGCCACGCCGTAGCGAACGTAGCCGAACGCGGCGGCTCCGGCGGCAAGGAGAATCACGAGCGCGCCGATCACTCGCGACCGCGTCAGCCAGCGCCGCTCGATCGGCCGGTCCATGGCAGAGAGAACGAGATCATCTCCGCGGTCATCCAGTCGGCGCGGCGCGGCGCTGCTGGGCTCGCGGCGCACCGGCTGGCGGCGCGTACCGCCCGAGAAGAGGTCGGAAGCTCGCCTTGGCATTTGCATTACTGTATTATCTACGTAAGACAGTAGGAAAGTAATACATTGGCGGGGCGCGCGAGTCAAGCTATCGTATGCGGATGAGAAAGACGCGGCACGAGTGGAGCGAAGGTCCCGCCATCTACCGGCAGCTGATGGACCAGGTCGTCGCGCGGATCCTCGACCACACCTACCCCGAGGGGCGAATGCTCCCCTCGGTGCGCCAGCTCGCGAGCGACTTCGAGGTCAATCCGCTGACGGCGGCCAAGGCGTACAAGGAGCTGGCACGGGACGGCCTCATCGATCGGCTGCGGGGAGAAGGGCTGGTCGTCGCAAGGGGCGCCCGGGACTCGCTGCTCAAGCGCGAGCGCTCCAGGTTCTTCAAGGACGAGTGGCCCCACCTGCGCGAGCGGCTCCGCCGCCTCGGCATCGACGTTCGGGCGCTGGCGGAGTCGGCGGAGGAGAAATAGACTGCCGCGCTCCATTCCCTGACGGGCATTCCCTTGAAGCAGCCGCTCGAGCAGCTCCTCCTTGAAGCCTTGCAAGCTCTTCCGGGCGATCTGCTTCTCTCTCCGCCGGACCCCGCAGCCGTCACGGTGGAGCGGACGCGCGATGCAAAGCATGGCGACTTCGCGACGAATGTCGCGCTCCGCCTTGCGAAGGCGGCGCGGCGCAGCCCGCGCGATCTCGCTCAGGCGATCGTCGCCGCGCTGCCGGCGAGCTCTCTCGTCGCGCGCGCCGAGGTCGCGGGCGCGGGGTTCATCAATTTCTTTCTGACCCAGGACGCCTCTGCGCGGGAGCTCGAGCGCATCCACGAGCTCGGCGAGCGCTACGGCCACAGCGCTCTTGGGGGCGGACAGCGCATTCTGATCGAGTTCGTCTCCGCCAATCCGACCGGACCCTTGCACGTGGGTCACGGACGTCAGGCGGCCTACGGCGCGACGCTCGCCAACGTGCTCGCCGCCGTGGGCTATGACGTGGCGCGCGAGTACTACATCAATGACGCCGGACGTCAGGTCGACATTCTCGCGGTGAGCACTTGGGCGCGATATCTCGAGATCTGCGGCGAGGAGCTGCCGTTTCCGGAGAACGGCTATCGCGGCGATTACGTCCGCTCCGTGGCGGCGAAGCTGCACGCTGTTGCCGGAGAGCGGCTACGGCAGCCGGCCGCGAAAGTTCTCACCGGCCTTCCGGCCGATGCACCGGCGGGAGATAAAGAAGCGTACATCGACGCGCTGATCGAGCGGGCACGTGAGCTGATCGGCGCAGAGGGATTCCGCAGGGTCCTCGAGCTCGCGCTCGGCGAGATGCTGGCGGACATCCGTAGCGACCTCGAGCAGTTCGGGGTGCACTTCGATCGCTGGTACTCGGAGCGGGCGCTCGCGGACAGCGGCGCGATCGATCGCGCCCTGGCGCGGCTCGACGCGCAGGGCCGCCTATATGCGCAGGACGGCGCGACGTGGTTTCGCGCGACCGCCTTCGGCGACGAGAAGGATCGCGTCGTCGTGCGCGAGAACGGCCAGAAGACCTACTTTGCATCGGATATCGCGTACCACCTGGAGAAGCGCGAGCGCGGCTTCGAGCGGCTGCTCGACGTGCTGGGCGCGGACCACCACGGCTACGTGGCGCGCGTCCGAGCGGGGCTCACCGCCATGGGTGAGCCCGGCGACTGCCTCGAGGTGACGCTCATCCAGTTCGTGAGTCTCTACCGGGGCGGTGAGAAAGTCCCCATGGGCAAGCGGGAGGCGCAATTCGTGACGCTGCGGCAGTTGCGGGAAGAGGTCGGGAACGACGCGTGCCGGCTGTTCTATCTCATGCGCAGCCACGACCAGCCCCTCGATTTCGATCTCGAGCTCGCGAAGTCCCGCACGAACGAGAATCCGGTGTACTACATTCAATATGCGCACGCGCGCGTGGCGAGCGTCCTCAAGCAGCTCGCGGCCCGCGGCCTGAACTTCGACCGCGCCGCGGGGCTTGCGAGCGCCGGACGGCTGAGCGGGCCGCACGAGCAGGCCGTGCTGACGGCTCTGGTGCGCTATCCCGAGGTGCTCGAGCAGGCGGCTCTCAATCGCGCGCCCCATGCCATCGTGCACTATCTGCGGGACCTCGCGAACGCCTTCCACACGTACTACAACGCGGAGACGTTCATCGTCGACGAGGCCAACTTGCGGAATGCGCGGCTCGCGCTGGTGCTCGGTGTTCAGCAGGTGATCCGCAACGGACTCGGGTTGCTCTCCGTGTCCGCACCGGAGACCATGTGACCCGGCTGCGGAGAACGACGTGACCCAGCCGTGGAGAACGACGTGACCCGACTCACCTCGCGGGACTACAAGAAGCCCGCTCACCACTCCCTCGACGGCGGGCGCTGGCGCGAATTCGGTGTCGGCCTGCTCGTCGGGGTGGTGCTGACAGTCGTCCTCTTCGGATTCGCGCATCGTCATCAGCGCGCCGCGCCCGACGTGCCGCATCCCGAGCCGCATCCGGCCACACCAGCGGTTGCAGCAGCGACGGACGCCGCGACGGTGGACGGTGGGCCGGCAAACCCGGCCGGACCGGGCTCGGAGCATTACGACTTCTACCAGATGCTCCCCCACTTCGAGGTCGTCGTCCCGGAGAAGGAGCACCCCCTGAAGCCCGGCTTGCCGACGGCGGCCATCGAGCGGCCAGGCGTGTACGTCTTGCAAGCCGGCTCGTATCGCAACGAGTCCGAGGCGGATCGAGTCGCCAAGCAGCTGACGCTGGAGGGCATCGCGGCGAAAGTACAGAGGGTCGCGGTCGACACCGATGTCTGGTACCGCGTGCGCGTCGGGCCGATCAGCAAGCTCTCCGATCTCAATCGGCTGCGCCGCAAGCTTCAGTCGGCGGACGTCGACGCTCTCGTCATTCGAGTCGGAGACTGAAACGAAGCAGCACGCCGGCGGGCGCTTGTTGCGCTCCCGCGGCAAGCGCATGGCATCCTGCAAGCGGCCGGTCAGGCCGAGCCCGAAAGGCTTCTCAACAGATCGGCCGCCGCAGTCTGTCCCTGCGCCACGGCCGTATCGGCCGCAGATTGCCCGGCATGCGCTCCGGCATTCGCATGCGCGCGGAGTGTCGCGTCGGCGCCGCGCTCGATCAATCGGCGGATGACTCGCAGATGTCCGCGATAGGCCGCAGCATGCAGCGCCGTCATCCCGTCGCGGCGGCGAGCATTGACATCCGCTCCCCCGTCGAGCAGGAGGTCGACCAGGCGCAGTACGACCCTCTCGTCGTCGCTCGGATTCGGAACGTCCGGTGACGCCACGGCGCAGCCGAGCGGATGAATCTGCAGGAATGTATCCGAGGTTGCGGCCTGAACGTCCGCGCCGTGCTCGAGCAGAATGCGAGCAGCCTCGACGCTTCCCCAGTAACAGGCGCCGTGCAGCGCTGTGGAGCCCGCCGCGTTGCGCGCCATGGCAAGCGTGGGATCGCGGCCCAGCCGCTCGAGCAGTTCGCCCTCGAGTCCCAGCTCGGCTGCCAGGAAGCCGTCGAGCGGCCGGTACTTCAGCAGGAGCCGCACGACGTGGCCATGCCCCGAATAATGCGCCGCGTGAACGGCCGTGGAGCCGAACATGTTCGCTGCGCCCGCAAGGTCGGGCTCTCGCTCGAGAAGCGCGGCCACGCTCCGCTCATCGCCCCGAACGGCCGCCGCAATGATCTCCTCCACCGACGATGACATCGACGAGCACCTCGAATGGCAAACGCTGCGGATGGCAAGCGCTGAGGACGGCAAGCTCTGCGGACGGCAAGCGCCGCCCGCTCAAGCCCCGGTCGCGACTTTGTCTTGCGTCTTCGTCTCGAAGTCGCTGGCGTCATGCCGCTCGCGCAGCTGATCCGACGGCTCTCCCCTCACGCGGTTGACCATTCTTCCGCGTTGCACGGCCGGCCGCTCGCCCACCGCGTCCGCCCAGCGCTGAACGTTCTTGTACTCGTGCACCGCGAGGAACTCGGCAGCGTCATAGGCCCAGCCCTTGACAAGGCCGCCGTACCAGGGCCACACGGCGATGTCGGCGATCGTGTAGTCGCGACCCCCGAGATACTCGCTCTCCTGCAGCCTGCGGTCGAGCACATCGAGCTGGCGCTTCACCTCCATCGCGTACCGATCGATCGCGTACTCGATCTTCACCGGCGCGTAGGCGTAGAAGTGGCCGAATCCGCCGCCGAGGTAGGGCGCGGCGCCCATCTGCCAGAACAGCCACGATAGCGTCTCCGCGCGCGGGCCGGGATCGGTCGGCAGAAGAGCCCGGAACTTCTCGGCGAGATACAGCAGGATGGCGCCGGACTCGAACACCCGGATCGGCGTCGGACCGCTGCGATCCATGAGCGCCGGGATCTTGGAGTTGGGATTCACGGCGACGAAGCCGCTTCCGAACTGCTCGCCTTCCCCGATGTTGATGAGCCACGCGTCGTACTCTGCGCCGCGATGGCCGAGCGCGAGCAGTTCCTCGAGCATCACCGTGACCTTGATGCCGTTCGGCGTGCCGAGCGAATAGAGCTGCAGCGGATGGCGGCCGATCGGCAGCGCCTTCTCATGGGTCGCCCCGGCGATCGGACGGTTGATGTTCGCGAACCGGCCGCCGCTCGATTTGTTCCACGTCCAGACTTTCGGGGGTACGTACTCGGTCGACTGGGTCATTCTGGGCACTCCACGCTGGCGCTCCTCGAGGTGTGAGCCATTATGCGCCAGTCTCCTGCGGCGCAATTCATCCAGCGCAATTCGGACGCGGGGGCCGCAGGTGGACCGCCGGCTCCGTTGCGGACCGCCGGATTCGCTGTGGACCGCCGGATTCGCTGTGGACCGCCGGATTCATTGCGCGATGTATGTGAACGACGTATATTTATGTACGACGTTCAATTTTAATGCCTATCGCCGATGGTGATCGACACCAAGCCGCCCGCCCGCAATCTCGGACGCCGTGAGCGCAAGCGTCGCGAGACCGCCACGCATCTGGCCGCGACGGCGTTTCGCTTATTCGACGCGCTCGGGTACGAGGCGGTCACCATGGAGCGCATCGCCGCGGAGGCCGATGTGGCCAAGGGAACGCTGTACAACTACTTTCCGGTCAAGGAGACGATCCTCGCCCATCAATTTCGCGAGGAAATCGCCGCGGGGATGGCGTCGCATCACGATGCCCTCGCGCGACTGCCCGGCTTCGCCGCCAAGATGCGCTACCTGCTGCGCGCGTCGGCGGAGTGGAACCGCAGCCGGCGCGCGTATCTGCCGCACTATCTTCGTTTCCGCATGACCGTCACGAACTACGGCGAAGGCCGTCCCCTGCGCGAGGAATATCAAAGCGGAACGTACCGCATCCTCGAAGCGCTGTTCCGGGAAGGCCAAAGCGCGGGTGATGTCCGCCGCGACCTCTCTCCCCAGCATTTGGCGGCGACCTTCGAGTTCATGCTCTCGGGTGAAGTCATGCGCTGGCTGAACCAGCCGAGCATGGATCTCACGAAGCATTTCGAGCTCGCCCTGGATCTGTTGCTGAACGGGGCTGCGGCGCCGAATCCGGCCGTGCGGACGGGCGCACGGCCGGCGACGCACGAGGCGGCGCGGCGCAGAAGGAAACGATGAGCTCACTCATTCTGGACTGGAAGGCCGCGTGCGAAGCCGGGCCTGCGCGCGCCGGCGGCAAGGGTTCTCAGCTTGGCAGGCTCGCCGAGCTGGGTGTGCCAGTGCCGCCGGGCTTCGTCATCGATGCCGCCGCGAGCGCAGCGCATCGGCGTGGCGATGCGGTTCCAGACGCACTGGTCGTCTCTCTCGCGCGCGAATTGGGGCGGCGCGGCTGGACGGATCAGCCGCTTGCCGTGCGGTCCTCCGCTGTCATGGAAGACTCGGC
>JASHTA010000353.1 GCA_030040795.1 Gammaproteobacteria bacterium
CTCGTGGACGCACAGGGCCAATCGGTCGTACAACCCATCGACGGCTACGTGCTGGCCGGCGGCGGGTATGAGCTCTACCAGGCGGGCCGATTCACCGACACTCCGCTCCTGCTCGGCACCAATTCCGACGAGGGCGAACTGCTGGTACCACCGGGCGCGACGCCGGCGCGGTTCGAGGCGCAGATTCGTGCGCGGTACGGCTCATATGCCCGCGCGATTCTCGCGCTCTATCCTCATGCGACGGATGCCGAGGCCGAACAGGCTGCGAGAGACGTGGTCCGGGACTCTGACCTGGCGTGGAGCACGTGGGTCTGGGCGCTTCTGCACTCGCAGAAGGGTACGGACAAGGCGTATCTCTACTACTTCGACCGCCACTCGCCGCAGGCGCCGCGTGGACCCACGCACACGGCCGAGGTCGGCTACGTCTTCGGCAATCTCGTGAGCACCGTGAAGGGCGCGCCCTTTGCACTGAGCGGTCCACCCGGACCTGCCGACATTGCGCTGTCGAAGTTGATTCAGGGCTACTGGGTGAATTTCGCCAAGGCGGGCGACCCGAACGGTCCTGGGCTACCGCATTGGCCGGCGTTCAGCGCTTCGCCGCAGCGAGTGATGTATCTCGACGCGCATCCCCATATCGGCCCGGTGCCGAACCTGAAGCAAATCGAGGTATTCGACGCGTACTACGCCCATGTGCGGCGCGAGCAGGCAGCGGCCGCGGCACGTGCGCCAGCACCCCGGTGACCGTGAAGCGGAGCGCATTCATCATGGCCGACTCCTATGAAGTCTTCGAGCTCGGCGACGTGGCACTACAATGCGGCATCACGCTGCGCGGCGCAAAGCTTGCCTACAAGACGTACGGGGAGCTCAGCGCCGCGAGGGACAACGCGATTCTGATGCCGACGTTCTTCGGTGCCCGGCATACCGATGTCGAGCCGATGCTTGCTCCCGGGCGGGCGCTCGATCCGGCGAGATACTTCATCGTGGTCCCGAATCTGCTGGGCAACGGACTCTCATCCTCGCCCAGCAATACTCCGTCCCCGTTCGACCGGGCGGCGTTCCCCGAGATCACGGTGTACGACAACGTGGTGTGCCAGCACCGGCTCGTGACCGAGCACCTGGGCATCGAGCGGCTGAAGCTGGTGGTCGGGTACTCGATGGGAGCCCAGCAAGCGTTTCAGTGGGGCGCGCTTTACCCGGACGGGGTATCCGCGATCGCGCCGATCTGCGGAACCGCGCGCACCTCGCCGCACAACTATCTCTTCCTCGACGGCGTCAAGGCGGCGCTCACGGCCGATAGTGCATTCGAGGGCGGCTGGTATGAAAGCCCTCCCGTCAAGGGGCTGCGCGCCGTCAGCCGCGTGTACGCCGGCTGGTATCTGTCCCAGGACTTCTTCCGTGAGCAGGAGTATCGCAAGCTCGGCCTCGCCTCGCTCGAGGACGTGGTGCGGTTCACGGAGGGCTATTTTCGCGAGCGCGATGCCAACGATTTGCTCGCGATGTTGTGGACCTGGCAGCATGCGGATATCAGCGCCAACGATCGGTTCCGCGGCGACTTCGAGGCAGCGCTCGGGGCCATCCACAGCCGGGCCATCGTGATGCCGAGCACGACCGATCTGTACTTCCGGGTCCGGGACAACGAGCTCGAGGCCGCACACATGCCGCATGCAGAGCTGCGGCCAATTTCCACCATCTGGGGACACTTGGCGGTGCTCAACCCGGCGGACAACCGGTTCATTGACGAAGCGTTGAACGAGCTGCTGAGCGACTGAGCGGCCACCTTGCGGCACGAAATCATACCCGCCCCCCCAGAGCGAGGATTCGGCGCGTGTGCCGCCGCGACCCGAATGCAACCTTTTGAGTCATGAGGATCCAAACCGTGCCACATGCTGTGGGATTCCGCGCGATTCTATGCTTGATGCTCCTTCCATCGTTGTCGCTGGCGCAGTCGCCGGACAGAACGTATCTGAAGTCCAGGCTCGCGACCGAACAGAATCTGCCGTTCAGCAGCGGCGTTATCAAAGGCGACACGCTGTACATTGCAGGAACGACGGCAACGGGTCCCGGTACGGACAACAGGACGATCAGTGTCGAAGACGAGGCGCATCAGGTGATGAATGACGTCAAACGGGTTGTCGAACAGGCTGGCATGACGATGGACGATATCGTCTCGATCCAGGTGTTCTGTACCAACCTCGCGAATTACGACACATTCAACCGAGTGTACAGGACTTATTTTCACGGACATTACCCGGCTCGCGCATTCGTGGGCGTCAACCAGTTGCTATTCGGCGCCCGATTTGAAGTCATGGGAATCGCGGTCAAGTCGCGCAAGTGAGTGCCGGATGAAAATCGCGCTACCCGTACTCGCCACGATCGCACTGCTGTGCGCGCGGCCGGCGGCCGCGCAGATCGGGATCGTCTCCGTGACGGGCGGGCGCGTGCAAGGCGTCACGGCCGACGGAGTCACCTCGTTCAAGGGCATCCCGTTCGCGGCTCCGCCGGTGGGGAACTTGCGCTGGCAAGGGCTTGTGTCGTCTCCGGCGCGAGATGCACCTGTGGGCTGAACCCTGGCCAGATCACCTCCGGCCGCCGCCCCCGGCTCGTGGGGCCGGACGATCGCCGACGCCGGTCAGCTCGAAGCGCTCGGTCAGCGTACGAAGCGGCTGAGGCACCACAGGCGCACGCTCTTCAGGATCGCGCCCCCAACACCACCGAGCATGGGTCCGTGCGGCATCCTTCGCGATTCAGCTCCACAGCTCTCCGAAATCGATGACGGCGTCGAAATAGCGCTCCTCCAAGACGGAGTCGTCGACGCCGTTGACGTGGATGAGAACGGGCCTGAAGGTGAAATTTCGCGGCTTCACGATGTTGTCGATCTTGCCTCTGACTTCCGGAATCACCGTGTGCCGCAGCGGATCTTTGCTGAATTTGATCTCGCACACGTATACCGTGTTGGCCCGACACTGAATGACGTAGTCGAGCTGACAGCCGCGGACCTTCCGGGTGGCGGCCTGCCAATACGGATTGTCGAAAACGATATCGTCGGCGTCGATGCCCAACTGAGCCCAAATCGCCGGTCGATTCTTCAGGATCAGGTTCTCGAACTGCAAGCCGAGGATCCCGTCGCTGCCGGCG
>JASHTA010000354.1 GCA_030040795.1 Gammaproteobacteria bacterium
GAAGCGCGGCGGTTGTCGAGACTCACCGGAAAGGACCCTCGGATGGTCGAGCTCATCCTCGGCGAGACGGACGAGGTGGTGCGCGCCGTCCCGAACGTGCTCATCGTGCGGCACCGGCTCGGCTTCGTCATGGCGAATGCGGGTATCGACCGCTCCAATGTGCCGGCGTCCCACGCAGGTTCCCACGCAGGTGAGGCGCAAAGGGAGAGAGCCTTGTTGCTCCCGCGGGATCCGGACCGGTCGGCTGCGGAGCTGCGCCGACGGCTCGCCGAGCGGTTCGGCGTGCCGGTCGGAGTGATCATCAGCGACAGCTTCGGGCGGGCCTGGCGCCGCGGTGTGGTGAACGTCGCGCTCGGCAGCGCCGGACTTCCTGCGTTGATCGACCGGCGCGGCGAGCGCGACCGCAACGATCGCGTGCTGGAGATGACGGAAGTCGGCTTTGCGGATGCCATTGCGGCCGCCGCAGCGATCGTCATGGGAGAGGCCGCCGAAGGCACGCCCGTCGTGCTGGCACGCGGCCTCGAATGGCATGCGCCGGACCGCAATGCGAGCGAGCTGCTGCGGCCCAAGTCGGAGGATCTCTTTCGTTGAGCCTGAGCCCTTTGGACGTGCACGCGGTCATTCCTCTGAAGGATCCGGTCAACGGCAAGTCGCGCCTCGCGAACGCGCTTGCGGCTCCGCTGCGCATCGAGCTGATTCGGGCGATGCTCGACCACGTGGCCGACTGTCTCACCAAGACAAGCGGGGTCGTGGAGGTCGGCGTTCTCACGACCGGTCCGCATCTCGTACCGCGCGGATGCACATATGTCTGCGACGGCGGCCTGGAGCTCAACGCCGCCGTGTCTCGCGCGGCGCGCGAGCTTCGCTCGCGTGGCGCGAAGGGGACACTGCTCGTCGTACACGGCGATCTGCCGTTCGTGACGCCGCAGGAGATCGAGGATCTCATCGCGGCAAGTGCGGAGAGCGTCATGGTTGCGGCACCCGACTGGACCGAGTGCGGAACCAATGCGCTCGGCTTCTCGCTTCTGCGCGACGTGACACCGCGATTCGGCGTCGCGAGCCTCGCAGCGCACGCGGAGGCTGCGCGTGCGGCGGCCGTGACATTCAAAATCCTGCGGCGTCCCGGGCTCGCATACGACATCGACGAGCCCTCACAGCTTTCGGCCCTGGCGGAGACGGGCGGTGAGCGCTACGCGTTCCTGAGGGGGCCGCCTGGTGCTTAGTTCGGCTGCGGTGGGGCGGAAATTCAAATTTATTTTTATTTATATATCAATAATATACATATATTTTATGATATGAATTATAGTATGGAAGACTCATTTGCCTGCCGCCACGCCGACGAGCTTCGCGCTGACCTCCCACAAGCGCTCGGCGGCCGCGTCGTCGCGCGCCGCGTCGGACGGCTGCGCCGACTTGCACCGGATGTAGTAGCCGCCTGATTGGCCGGCCACCTCGCTCGAGCTGGCGAGATACAGGCTCGTCCGGGCGCCTTGCTCCGGCGAGAGCAGCAGCAGGCGGCCGATCGTCGAGAGGATGCCGCGCAGCAGCGCCGGCGCTTCGCGGAAGATTCCCGTTCTCACGACGCCGGGATGCAGCGAATTGCAGGTTTGCGGGGTTCCCGCGAGGCGCCGAGCGAGCGAGCGCGTGAACAGGATGTTGGCAAGCTTCGAGCGGCTGTACGCGCGCATCTGGCCGTAGCCCTTCTCGAGCATCAGATCGCTAAAGTCGAGCTGCGTCCCGCGGTGTGCCTCCGACGCGACCACCACGATGCGGGCGGCCGCGGACCTCTCGAGCTTCGCGCGCAGCAGATGCGTGAGCAGAAACGGCGCGAGGTGATTGACGGCGAACGTCGTCTCGTAGCCGTCGGCAGTGATCGAGCGATGCGAGCACGCGAGTCCCGCGTTGAGAACGAGCACATCGATCCGCGGCAGGCTCCGGTCGAGCTCCTCGGCGAGCCGTCGTACTTGCGCGAGAGCCGCGAGATCGCCCTCCACGAAGCGCACGCCCGCATTGCCGGTCGCCTGTTTGATGCGATCCGCGGCCCCGCGGCCCTTGGCGGCATCTCGGCCGTGAACGACGACTGCCGCGCCGAGCTGCGCAAGCCCGTGCGCCGTAGCCTCACCGATGCCTCCCGTCGCACCGGTGACCACGCAGACCTTGTCCTGAAGCATTCGAGGTTGCGCGTCAGACATGCTCGAGCCTCCGGCGCCGTACGACCACGCCCGCTGCGAGGTACATTATGACCACGAAGCCCCTGTAGCACACATGATGTCTCCCTTCGCCTCACTACACCGGCGGCTGCCGTCGCCGCTCCTGAAGACCTCGGCGCTTCTGCACGTGGGCGCCGCAGGGTCGCTCGCGCTTCCCGGCGCATGGCCCTGGGCGCTCGGCGCCGTCGCGGCGGATCATCTGCTGCTCGCCGCCTGCGGGCTCTTGCCGCGCAGCGCGTGGCTGGGCCCCAACTGGACCCGGCTGCCGGCGGCCGCCGCGGTGGGACGAGTCGCCATCACGATCGACGATGGACCGGAGCCGTCGATCACACCGCAAGTCCTCGCGCGGCTGGACGAGCACGGCGCCAAAGCCACGTTCTTCTGCATCGGAGAGCGTGTCGCGCGGCATCCGGATCTCGCGAGCGAGATCGTCCGGCGGGGCCATGCGATCGAGAATCACAGCCAGCGCCACCCGAGCTATTTCCTGCTGCTCGGACCCGGCGGCTTGCAGCGGGAGATCGCCGAGGCGCAGGAAACGATCGCGTCGGCATGCGGGGCATCGCCGGTTTTCTTCCGAGCGCCGGCCGGATTGCGCAATCCACTGCTCGAGCCGATCCTCGCGCGCATGGGACTGCGCCTCGCGAGCTGGACGCGGCGGGGGTTCGATACGGTACGCCGCGACGCCGAGTCGGTTCTCGCGAAGCTGAGCCGCGGCCTTCGGGCCGGGGATATCCTGCTCCTTCACGATGGGCGTGCGGCCCGCACGCGTGGCGGCTCC
>JASHTA010000355.1 GCA_030040795.1 Gammaproteobacteria bacterium
CCGCGTGCCGATCTCCCGGTTACGCACATTGCGAGCGGCGCCGCTCAACGCGATGGCGCGATGGAACAGGCCTCGAGCCGCGGGCACGGCGAGCAGCGTTCCGACGAGCATGCCACCGGCCGACTGTCCGAAGATCGTCACGTTGTCCGCATCGCCGCCGAAGCGCGCGATGTTGCTCGCCACCCATCGAAGTGCAGCGACGAGGTCCAGCACGCCGGGATTCGCGGAATCGGCGACCCCCTGGCGCTCGATGTCGCCCAGATACAGGAAGCCCCACGGCCCCAAGCGATAGTTCACTGTCACGACGACCACGTCGCCACGGGCGGCGAGCAGCGAGGCGTCGTAGGCGGCTCCGGTGCCCATGACCCATCCGCCGCCATGAATCCAGAAGAGCACGGGGCGACGCTGATCGTCGGGGGCGGGAGACCAGACGTTGAGCGTCAAGCAGTCCTCGGCGCCGACGATCGGCGCGTCGATGCTCGAGAAGAAGGGCAGCTGGATGCACGGGGACCCGAACCGGGTGGCTTCGCGAATGCCGCTCCATCCGTCAGGCGAACACGGCGCGCAGAAGCGCAATGCGCCGACAGGAGGCTTCGCGAACGGAATGCCCTTCCAGACGTGAAGGGTGTTCTCGACCGCGCCCTGAAGGCGGCCGTGCGTCGTCTCGACGATCGGCGAAGCTGCTCGCACCATTTCAACTCGCGGGTCGCGGCCGGTCGCGGTGCAAGGCAGGAGGCTTCAGTCCGCTCGAGGCACGGAAGCGCACCACTGCTCATAGCAGCAGAGGTGCATGTTGAGGACTGGGACGCATGCATCCGGCGAAAGTTCCACCTCGTACTCGATTTGATCCGCCTCGATCGGTTGACGGCACAGATCGCAAAGTGCGCCGCTGCCGTGCCCGGCCCACGTGCGGCTCGGCTTCTGGTAAGGCACGCTCGCAAGCGATGTTGTCGCTGCGCATCGCGATTTTCTTGCAGTCTCCATCGCGTACCTCCTGTCAGTGGTCACGCTGTCGGTGGTTACAACCCACTCAGCGTGAGTACCTCGCCCGATGACAGACATGCGACGCCTCTCGATAGTTCCGGCGTTCATTTGTCAGCCAAATGATTTCACACATCGCGCAAGCCGCACAATTCCAGCGGGGTTGCGTGCGGATTACAAGTTGGTTACGGAGCACGCTGCGGACGAGCCGCGAGATCGCTTTTGCGAAATCCCAATGAATTCGCGCAGGTGCAGCGCTGTAAATTTGTGCCTGATATTATCTGCATGTCGCCGAACGGAGTCGGCGCACGGCGCAAAGGAATCGGCGCACAGTGCAAGGAGTCGGTGCACGGCGCAATTCGACAGCCCGTCACTCCTTCGGTCGAAACCCCTCCGGCGGCTTGGCGCCCGTGCCGAACAAGAATTTCTCCATCTCGCCTTCGAGGAATTTGCGCGCCTTCGGCTCGATGGGCGTCAAACGATACTCGTTGATCAGCATCGTCTGGTGCTGAAGCCAGCGCGACCAGGCTTCCTTCGAGATGTTCTCGTACACCCGCTTGCCGAAGTCGCCCGGATAGGGAGGCCGATCGAGGCCGGGGGCCTCTCGTTTCAAATACGCGCACTGAATCATTCGAGTCATTTCATACCTCTTGCGCCGGGACACAGCCACTCAACTGATCGAGCAACGATCGAACGGGTGCGGGCATGCCGACCGGGGCGGGCTCGCGCGGGTTGTACCAGACCGCATCGGGTTTCTCCGCCATGCCGGGTTCCTCTGCCGCACCGCCGGGATCCTCCGCCACACCGGCAGGGCCCGCGCACTGCAAATAAAGCGGCGTGATCGTCAGATCGAAATGCGTGAATGCGTGGCGAATCTTTGCAAGCGGCGAAGGCTCGATATCGGCCGCATGGCTCAAGGCTCGCGCAGCGAACGCGCTGGCCTCCGCGCTTGCGCCGAACTCCGGCAGGCACCAAAGTCCTCCCCACACGCCGTGTTGCGGACGGCGCATCAGCAGCACGCTGCCGTCGTTGCGCTCCGCCACGAGCATGAACGTATGCTTGGAGCCTCGGGAGCGCGCCGCTCGAGGAGCGGGAATCTCGTGCTGCCGTCCGGTCTGCCGCGCGATGCATCGCGGCTCGAGCGGACAGCCGGCGCACAGAGGCTTCCTCCGCGTACAGACGGTCGCGCCGAGGTCCATGATCGCCTGCGTATAGATCGCGACCTCGCTGCGTGGCGTGCACCGCTCGGCGCGCTCCCATAGCCGATCATTGAGGGCGCGGCTCGACACATCGCCCTTCAGCGCGAAATAGCGACAGAGCACGCGCTTGACATTGCCGTCGAGGATGGGGAAGCGCTCGCCGCGGCTCAGCGCAAGGATGGCGCCCGCGGTGGAGCGGCCGATCCCGGGCAGACTCGCGATGTCGTCGAAGCCCTCGGGAAAGCGGCCGCCGTGCTCGTCGCGGATGCAGACAGCTGCACGATGCAGATTGCGCGCCCGCGCGTAATAGCCGAGACCCGACCAGAGGCGCAGCACCTCATCGAGGGATGCGTCGGCGAGCGCACGCACGTCCGGAAAGCGCTGCACGAAGCGCTCGAAGTACGGTATGACCGTCGCGACTTGCGTCTGCTGCAGCATGATCTCGGAGACCCACACGCGGTATGGCGTGCGATCCCGCTGCCAGGGCAGGTCGTGCCGGCCGTGGCGGACGTGCCAATCGATCAGGGCCTGCGCGATCGGGGAGCCGCGGGTTTCGCCGGAAGACCGCACGGTCAGCGAGGTGTCGGTCTCTCTAGAGGCCAATGGCGACCGTCTTGATCTCAGTGTAGGCCTCGATGCCTTCTCGTCCACCCTCGCGGCCGAGACCCGACTGCTTGTAGCCGCCGAACGGCAGAGGCTGCTCACGCCCGCCGCCGTTGATCGTGATCGTGCCGGCCTGGATGCGGCGCGCGAGGCCGTGCGCCGCAACGAGATCGCGCGTCCAGATATTGGCGGCGAGACCGTAGGAGGTGTCGTTGGCGAGCTGTGCGAGCTGCTCGAGCTCGCTCGCATCGCTGAACGGCATCGCGCACAGCACGGGGCCGAAGATCTCGTCCTGGAACACGCTCATGTTCGGCCGCACGTTCGCGAGCAGCGTCGGCTGCACGAAGTAGCCCTCGCGATCGATCCGCTTGCCGCCGGTCACAACGTCCGCGCCGTCGCCCGCTCCGGCGCCGATGTAGCCCATCACGCGATCGAGCTGCTTCTCAGAGATGATCGGCCCCATGTCCGAGTCCGGCGCGATGCCGGGGCCGACCTTGACCTTCCGCGCGCGTTCTGCAAAGCCTTCCACTACGCGGTCGAACACTTTCCGGTGCGCGAACAGCCGAGTACCGGCAGCGCAAAACTGTCCGGTCTTGAAGAAGATGGTCTGCGATGTGGCCTGTGTCGCGGCCTCGATGTCCGCATCCGGGAAGATGATGACCGGGGACTTGCCGCCGAGCTCGAGCGTCACGCGCTTCATGTTCACGGCGGCGCCGGCGAGAATCGACTTGCCGACGCGAGTGGAGCCGGTGAAGGAGATCTTGTTGACATCGGGGTGGTCAACGAGAGCCTGGCCTGCCGAGGAGCCGTATCCCGTCACGATGTTGACCACGCCTGGCGGAAGCTCGAGCTCCTCGAGGAGCTGCCCCAAGCGCAGCGCGGTGAGCGGCGCGAGCTCGGCGGGCTTCAAGACCACCGTGCATCCGGCTGCGAGCGCGGGCGCAATCTTATTCACGGCCATCAGAAAGGGTGCATTCCACGGCGTGATGGCTCCGACCACGCCGATGGGCTCCCGCAGCGTGTACGAGAACGAGCGCGACTGCGGCGAGGCGAGCGCGGTCTCACCCGTCAGCTTGGTGGTCCAGCCGGCGTTGTAGCGCAGGCTCTCGATCGCCATGGCAACATCGACGTGCCGCGTCGAGCGCACGGGATTGCCGCCGTCGAGGCTCTCGAGCAGCGCGATGTCGTCCGCATCCCGCTCGATGAGATCGGCGAGCCTCGAGATGAGCCTGCCCCGCTCGGCATGGCTCAGGCTGGGCCATCGGCCGGACTGGAAGGCCCTGCGAGCCGCCCTCACCGCAAGATCCACATCGGCCTTGTCTCCGGCCGCGACCTCGGCAAGAGGCTTGCCCGTCGAGGGATCGAGCACGGTCAGGGTCTCACCGGATTGCGCGGAGATCCACTTGCCATCGATGAACAGTCGATGCGGCCGGGAGAGGAATCCGGAGCGAAGGGCATCGAGCCGGGGAACAAAGGAGGTGGCGGCGTTCACAACGAGCTCCTTGCGCAGGGCGCGGGAGTACGGGAAGCGAGGCTCGAAGGGCACTCTACGGCAGGGCAAGCCGTGGCGGCAACTTGTGGGCCGCGCGCGTCCGCCGCACGCTCTGCCCGCGCACATATTGTCCGCCGCGCAGGAGTCCCCCGAGGCCCGCGATCGACAGATCGCGGCGTCACCGGGTCATCGCGCCTCGAAGCCGCACGTCGCGAGGCGCTGTACCCGGTGAGCCGCGAGGGGGACTGCCTCAGTGGTCGCAGAGCGACACGTCGCCGCTCATCGACTTGATCCAAAGATGGGCACTGCCGTCGCCGAGCGTGCCCGTCAGGAGCTTTCCGGGCAGGAAGGCGCTGACGCGTTCGGGCTTGCGGCCGAAGCAGTCGTTGACGCTGCCGTTGAACGTCTGCACCTCGTAACGGTATCCGGCATCGCTTCCCGCGCTCACATTCAAGTCGCCGCTGATCGTATCTGCCTCGAGCGTCGCATCGCGCGTCAGGCGGCCCGTCAGCGTGAAGCTCCCCGACGTGGTATTCACGCGGACGGTGCGTGCGGGAGAGAGCGCGGCGGAGAGCGAGCCGCTGACCGTCGTCGCCTCGAGGTCGCCCGCGATGCTGTCGAGCCTCGCATCGCCGCTCACGGTATGCACTTCGAGGTGGCCCGGCTGTCCGTTGCCTCGCAACCTGATCTCGCCGTTCACGGTCTTCACCTCGGTATCCGCGGCGCTCACATCGGCGGTGATGTCGCCGCTCACGGACTGCAAGCGCTGAACACCGGCCATACCCCGCGAGTCCACGCGGGCACTGACGGCCGACACGTTGAGCTCGCTCGTGCGCGGTACCCAGACTTCGAGCCGCACTTCCCCGCCGCGCCATCCGAATCCGCCCCAGAACGTGGAGTCCCGGCGGCCGGTCACCCGAACGCTGGTGTAGCCCTTCTCGCTCGAGACTTCCACGTGCTGCCAATCGCTGTCGATATCGGCGCGCACGGCCACTTGAGGCTTGTCCCAAGCCGAGATCTCGATGCTCCCCGCGACGTTGCTCACGTCGACCTCGCCTTTGGGGTCGGCATTCACGGTCTGCTGGTACTCGCTCGCGTGAGCCGTCGCGGCGAGCGCGCCGGCGGCCAGCAGTCCAATCAATGAAGGGCCCGTACGCATCGTCAAGTCTCCCCGCCGGCGCTCGCTTCCTGCACGGTCGTGAGCACCCGCATCTCATCCTGGTAGGTGTCGATCAGGAGCTCCTGCAGCAGCGCGTTGCCGGGCTCGCGCCCGAGAGCAGCCTGAATGTCCTGCATCGACTGGTGGATCGTGGCAAGGCTCGCGAGCACCTTCTGTCGCGATTGCGGCGGGAGGCTGGCAAGCCGCGCATTCAGCACGCGCATCAACGCCTCCCGCTGGCGCATGTAGCTCGGATCGGCGAGGTACGCGGGAAGCAGTCCGGGCGCGTTGTCGCGCGCCGCGAGGCTCGCCGGAGAGGGTGCCACGGACATCAGTCCGCGGCCGATCGAGATGCCGACCGCGACCGCTGCACCTAAGGCTGCGACCGCCGCGAACAGGCGCAAGTACGGCGCGGCCCGGTGCAGCGAAGACGCGAGCCTGCGCTGCGGGATCGCGCCTCGATCCCGCGGTGAGGCGATCTCGAGCAGCGGCATCGCGAGTGCGCCGAGGCGCTCGGGATCCTCTGCGCCGCGAGCGGACAGCCGTGCTTCGATCTGCGGCCACAGATCTCG
>JASHTA010000356.1 GCA_030040795.1 Gammaproteobacteria bacterium
GCGATGAGATAATATAGCGCTGGGACAGCGAAGCCCGCGTACAGGGCCGCGGCGATGGCCGTCAGCGTCCAATCCGGTCGCCAAAGAGCGACCGGAAGCGCAGCGCCGAGCAACAACATCACCAGTATGTAGCCAAATCGCGTCGTGCGTGCGCGCAGAGCCCTATCGAATTCGTCATTGGGGAGTCCGCGCGTGCCAGGCGGCACCAGGGTTTGCCAGCGAGGGCCTGCGGACAGAAGGATTGCCATCATGACAATAATGCCCGCGATGAAGGCCCCCGCCCCTATCAACAATGGCAATTGGCGCGCGGCCCGTAGAAGCGGAGACATTCGCGGCAGGCCCATGACGAGGAAAAACATCACAAAGACATTGAGCAGGATCGACCTGCGCCGAACGCGCTGATAATCATCCAGCCGACGCTGCACGAGACGTGGACTATCCGCTTTGATGGGTCGGATAGAGGATTTGGCAATCGTCACGAAGGCATAAGCGAACAGCGCACCTATGATGACTGCGATGACGATCTGCCCCCACGTGCTGGTCACCAGCGCCGCATGACCCGAGCGGATGGTTATCGCAGTCGCCCCAACAACCAGCGCAATTCCGCTAATCAGGACCCATGTCATGCGCCACAGAATGTCGGCGCGGTTTTTGAAGCGGTCGAGGATTTCATCATCGCTCATCTCAATCTTCGCGCTTGCGATACGTTCGTCATTGGAAGGCCGCTTTCCGGCCATTTGCGTTCACCCCGGAGATGTAACCCTAGGGTTACTGTAACCTAACGGTTACTAACCTGTCAATTGAAGCAAGTCTCTTTGCGGGTGTCGGGTGGGGGGACTTGCGGTGAACGATTGCCTTTGGAGGCGATGTCGAATCGTCGGGAAACGACTTTGTTTCCGAGGTAACGACTTTAATTCGGGCGCACAGCACACCAGCGGCGGCGCCGCCAGACTGGAAACGGACAATAGAGTCGTGTCCCGCTGAGGCCCCATTCGGAGCCGGAACGCGGCCGCCGTGATAATATAGTCCTTCCGGCTCATTAGTTTATGCAAGACATTAAAGGCTTGTTCACCTGTCACCAGACAACTGCCTGCTTCGGTCCTCCGAGTCATCGAGCCGGCCAGCAACCGGCTTAAACGCTCCCTTCAGAAGAGCTCGCGTCGATTGTTATGCAAGCCATCTAGGTACTCGGCTACCGCTAGGCAGGCGGGATTGTGTGTGACGCCGATAGCGACGCGGGCACAGCGTGCAGGTGTGGCGGAGTGATTTCTGTCGCGGATGCCCAAGTCAGCGCCCGCCGCCACGAGGATCTTGGCCATCTGCAGATCACCTTCCCATGCCGCCGAATGGAGTGCCGTCCAGCCATTCCCAATATTCGAAATCGCATTAACGTTCGCGCCTCGTGAGAGAAGCCACTCCACAAGATCGTGATGGCCGAACTCTGCCGCGCTCAGGAATGCGTGATCCAGCTCGATGGGGTCGTGCTTTGCTTCGAGGACCCTTTCCAGACTCTCGCGGTCGCCCATGCGCGCGAATTCGCGCCCGCTCACCTCGAAACCCTTGCCTTGAAGGTGCTGTACCAAGCGGAGGCCGTTCCGACCGAGTCGACTGAACGCCTCAACGGGCGGGGTGCCCCACCGGTCCTTGATATCACGGGGGACTCCGAGCTCGAGGAGACGGTCGATGGCAAACGGTGTGCGCGCCATCGCAAGAATCGAGCCGCCGTTGGGGTTGTGACGAGGGAGTGCCGATCTTCCAGCCCGAAGGAGCTTCGCGACCAAGGTATCGTCCTCGAGCAGCAACGCCTCAACCAGGCCGATCTTGGCGCCGCGACGCTGAAGTTCATGTTGCATCGGTGCTTGCTTCCAGAGGACCGTGAGCATCAATGGGGAACAATGCTCATATTCCACGTTTCGCCCGTCGACACTCGCCCCTGATGACAGCAGTAGATCGAACATGTCTCGCCGTGCGGTTTCGATTGCGACATGTAAGGCCTGGGGGCGGCCGCCCCAGTACGGATGGGGTCCGATGGCATTTGCCAACGACGGTGCTCTGTCCAAGGAAGATCGAACAACGTCAACTTCGCCGGCGCCCACCGCTTGTAGAAATGCCGCGACTTCTCCGTCGGTCGGAGACTGCGTTCCGTCCGCGCTCGGGCGTTCCAATGCTTCCACATGCGATTTCAGCGAGCGCCAGCTCGAGAAGCCGTGCTCTCGTGCGAGGGCGAACTGCACGTCGGCCAGCTTGATTTCGGGATCCGTCGCCCGCCGCTCGTTGAGCCGCTGGCGTGCAGTTTTTCTGAGCCAATCGAGATTGGGACGCGGTGGAAGCGCGATCGACATAGCACACCTTCCTTCCTAGGCGCCCGGTGTCCGCATAACGGGCAGAAAGAAGGTTTGGCGGTCTCGAACGACAGGTGGGTTCAACCCTTTTCGCGGACCGACAGTCGCCTGAACGACTCATAAGCACATTACAGCCTGGACGGTCCGACAGTCAATGCGAGTGCGGGTCCTCTACTTCGTCCATTGAGGGCGCCTCATCTAGCGCGGATACCCGCCCACGTGAATGGTTGCCGTCGCGCGGCTGCACTTCACAGTGAAGCTCCGTATGACTTCAGTACATCCGCTACATCGTCGAGATCGTGCGCGGTGGCGAACTTAAGTTGGTCGTCGGTAACCTTCTCGCCGGCTTCGATCAACAGTCGAACAACGCCCGCGTAACGCTCGTGCGCGTCGCGAAAATTCGCTGCGCAATAGATCGCCGTCCCGAGGGGCGTGCCTCCGTACTTATGTTTCACATCAAATCTGGCGCCGCGGACGAGAAGGAGCTGCGCCATCGGAATATCGCCATTCGACGCTGCATAGTGCAGCGCAGTGCCCTCGAGGTCGTCCGCTCGCGCCTCGATGTCGAACCCAGCGTCCAGCATGAGCTGCACCGACTCAATACGGCCCTCACGCGCGAATGTCGCGATGTAGCTATGGTCGGCGTTGTTAAGCATTCGAATGACACCCGGATGTTCTCGTAGGATTTTTTGCACGGCTTCCTGATCTGCGCGCGCACAGGCGCCAATGAGCCGATCCGGTGGCGTGCGAGTATCTTTGGCGCCCTTGGCTAGGAGATAGGAGACCGCTTCTACTCTCCCGGCTCGCTCGGCTACCTGGACCGGTGTCAGGCAGCGAATGCGCTCGAGCAGCCAGAAGTCCCCAGTGGGCTTGTCGAGATCGGCGCCCTGGTCGACGAGCAGCTCGATGACTTGAAAGCTGCGATTTCTAAAGAGTGCCCAATCGAGATGGCTCGGACTCGCGCCGTTCTTCAGGTACACCGCGACGGCTTCGGGGTTTTCGAAGTCCAGCGCGCGGCATATACAATAATCCCGGTCCGCGTCCGGCACCCCCGCCGCAAATAGTAGCTCGAGACAGCTCGGATCGCGCAGTTCCGACGCGTGATAGAGCGACTCGCCATCGTCAGTGCTTGCCCCCGCGTCCAGCAGTAGCTTAGCGATCGCGGGGTTCCCCGGCTGTCGACAACACCCGTACAGCACGGACAACCGTCCGGCGCCCTGTTTG
>JASHTA010000357.1 GCA_030040795.1 Gammaproteobacteria bacterium
TCCGGGCCGAAGTCGCAGAAGTAGGGAAAGGGTTGGGGCGCGGCGTATTCCTCGCCCATGAAGAGCATCGGTGGGGCGGGCGCCAGCAATAGAATCGCGGCCGCGGCACCGAGCGCGCGCTCGTCGCTCGCGAGCTGGGCGATGCGCTCGCCTAGCGCGCGGTTGCCCACCTGATCATGGTTCTGCAGGAAGTTGACGAAGGCCGTCGGCGGCAAGTGCGAGCTGCGCTCGCCCCGCGCACGCTTCTGATGGCGGGAGTGCTCACCCTGGTACGCGAATCCTTCCGCGAGACAGCGGCAGAGCTTCGCGCGGGGATGCTCGGCGTAGTCCGCGTAATAGCCGTCCGACTCGCCCGTGAGAATCACGTGCAGGCAGTGATGAAAGTCATCGTTCCACTGCGCGTCGAAGGTCTCGGGAGCACCGGGTGGGCCGAGGAAGCGCGCCTCGTTCGAGTCGTTCTCGAGCACGAGGTAGATCGAGCGGTCGCGCCCCGGACCGCCGCGCGCGGCGCGCGCGATCTCGGTCAGGATGTGCGGCGCGCTGTCATCGCGGATGGCGTGAACGGCGTCGAGGCGTAATCCGTCGAGGTGATACTCTTCGAGCCAGTAGAGTGCATTCTGAATGAAGAAGTCCCGCACCGTGCGGCTCTCCTCGCCGTCGAAATTGATCGCGGCGCCCCACGGCGTGCGGTGCCGCTCGGTGAAGAACTGCGGCGCATAGCGGGCGAGATAGTTTCCTTCGGGTCCGAAATGGTTGTAGACGACGTCGAGCATCACGGCGATGCCGTGGTTGTGAGCGGCCGCGACGAGCGACTTGAGCTCGCGCGGCGTCCCATAGGCGGCGTCGGGCGCATAGGGCAGCACACCGTCGTATCCCCAGCCGTATCGGCCCGGAAAGTCGGCGATGGGCATCAGCTCGATCACGTTGATGCCGAGCTCGGCAAGCGCCTCGAGCCTGCGCTCGGCGCCCGCGAACGTTCCCGTCTCGCTGAAGGTGCCGACGTGCAGCTCGTAGAGCACCGCCTCGTGCCACTCGCGCGCGCGCCAGCCGCCGTCCGTCCACTCAAATTCCCCCGGATCGATCACCTCGCTCGGTCCGTTCACGTCCTGAGGATTGAAGCGCGAGGCCGGATCGGGGACCTCGAGCGAGCCGTCGATGCGGTAGCGATAGAGGGTTCCGGCATGCGCAGCCCGCGTGACGAGCTCGAACCAACCGGCTTGCGCCGGGCGCATGCCGATCGGCCGCGCTCCGCTTCCCTCGTACAGCATGAGCTCCACGCTCCTTGCGGCCGGAGCCCAGAGGCGAAAGCGCACCGGTCCGTCCGGCATGATCTCGGCGCCGAACGGCAGGCGATGCGCGCGCCGCTCAGCCATCGCTCAACTCGCGAAGCACCGCGAGCGAGCGGCCCTGCAGCGCGTAGGTCGCGCCGGCTGCCAGGGGCTTGCCGGGGTCGGGGACGTCGCCTGAAACATCGGGAGCGGCCGTATCGAGCACGGGAAGCCAGCGGGCTTCCCGTCGGAACTTCGGCAGCATGAATGGGATGGCCTCGTAATGAGCGTTGAGGAGCAGCAGGAAGTTGTCGTCCTTGAGAGGACGGCCCCGTGGGGTCAAGCGCTCGAGCGCCTGCCCCGAGAGATAGACGCCGAGGCAGCGCGCAAAATCCTGATCCCATTCCCGATCCGTCATCTCCGTACCGGCGGGAGTGAGCCAGGCGATGTCCTGGATGCCGTCGCCGGATACGGGACGCCCTTTGAGAAAGCGGCGGCGGGCAAACACCGGATGCTTGCGGCGGAAGGCCACCGCGCGCCGGACGAAGGCGAGAAAGTCCCGCTGCTCGTCCGAGAGCTCCCAATCGAGCCACGAGATCTCGTTGTCCTGGCAGTAGGCGTTGTTGTTGCCGTGCTGCGTGCGGCCGAGCTCATCGCCGCCGAGCACCATCGGCACGCCTTGCGACAGCAGCAGCGTCGCGATGAGGTTGCGCTTCTGGCGCGCGCGCAGAGCGCGGATCGCCGGGTCGTCCGTCGGCCCTTCGGCTCCGCAGTTCCAGGAGCGGTTGTTGCCGTTGCCGTCGCGGTTGTCTTCCCCGTTCGCCTCGTTGTGCTTGTCGTTGTAGCTCACGAGGTCCTCGAGCGTGAAGCCGTCGTGAGCGGTGATGAAATTGATGCTCGCATGGGGCTTGCGCCCGCCCGCCTCGTACAGATCGGCCGAGCCCGAGAAGCGGCGCGCGAACTCCGCGATGAGCCCGCCGTCGCCCTTCCAGTAGGCGCGCATGCTGTCGCGGTACTTGTCGTTCCACTCGTTCCAGCCGGGCGGGAAGTTTCCAACCTGATAGCCGCCGGCTCCCACGTCCCAGGGCTCGGCGATGAGCTTCGTCTGCGAGAGCACGGGATCCTGGCTGATCGTATCGAAGAATGAGCCGAGCCGGTCCACATCGTAGAGCTCGCGCGCGAGAGCCGCGGCGAGATCGAACCGGAAGCCATCGACGTGCATCTCGGTCACCCAGTACCGCAGGGAATCCATGATGAGCTGCAGCACGCGCGGGTGCTGCAGGTTCAGGGTGTTGCCGGTCCCCGTGAAGTCCATGTAGTAGCGCGGGCTCTCCGGCGATAGACGGTAGTAGGAGGCGTTGTCCACGCCGCGAAAGCTGAGCGTCGGCCCGAGCTGATTGCCTTCCGCCGTATGGTTGTAGACGACATCGAGAATGACCTCGATGCCCGCCGAATGCAGCGTCTTGACCATCGTCTTGAATTCGTTGATTCCCCCCGTCGCGCTGTAGCGTCTTTCGGGAACGAAGAACCCGATGGTGTTGTAGCCCCAGTAATTCTTGAGGCCGCGTTCCACCAAGGGACGATCGTCCACGAACGCGTGCACCGGCATGAGCTCGACGGCGGTGATGCCGAGCCGCAGAAGGTGGTCGGCGACGGGCGCGGTCGCGATGCCGGCGTAGGTGCCGCGCAGCTCGGGCGGCACCTCGGGATGCCTCATCGTCATGCCCCGTACGTGCATCTCGTAGATCACCGTATCGTGCCAAGGCGTACGCGGTGGACGATCGTCGCCCCACGTGAACGCCGAGTCGACGACGCGGCAGCGAGGCGTGCCTGGCGCGCTGTCGCGCTTGTCGAAGGAGAGATCCGCCTTGGAGTGCCCGATCCGATAGCCGAAGTGCGCATCGCTCCAGCGCAGCGTTCCCTCGATCAGCTTGGCGTACGGCTCGATCAGGAGCTTGTTCGGATTGAAGCGATGGCCCTTCTCCGGCTCGTACGGTCCGTGCACGCGATAGCCGTAGAGCAGGCCGGGCCGCGCCTCCGGAAGGTAGCAGTGCCAGATGAGGTCGGTGCGCTCGCGCTGCTCGATGCGCTGCACCTCGTGCCGTCCGGAAGGATCGAACAAACACAGCTCGACGCGGGTCGCGTTCTCGGAGAACAGCGAGAAGTTGACGCCTTCCCCGTCCCAAGTGGCTCCGCGAGGGTAGGGCTGTCCCGGCCAGACGGCCGTCACGCGCCTGCCGGGAGCGCGGGAGGTGACATCGTCGTTCATGGGGGAACCCTTGCGCTCCGCGCAGTGGTATCAATGGGCGCCCGCAAAATCGAGCAGCGTCGCGAGGGGAATGCTCGTCCACTCCGGACGGTTGCGCAGCTCGTAGCGCAGCTCATACAGCGCCTTCTCCAGCTCGAACAGCCTGAGCAGCGGCCGCGCGTCCTCGAGCGACGCGTACAGATGGGCGGCGCGTGCGCAGTGGTCATAGGCGGAGAGGAAGGCCGCTCGAGCCTCGCTCTCCCAGCCGGCGAGGAGCGGCTTCCATCTGGCGCGGTCGTCCGGGGTCTCGACGGTGCAGCGCTGTACCGCCGCGTGCCCGGCGTAAGCGAAGGAGCGCAGCATGCCCGCTACATCGCGCAGCGGTGAGCTCTTCTCGCGCCGCATGGCGAGTGGGCGGGCGGGCTCGCCCTCGAAGTCCACGATGACGAAATCGTTCCGCTGCAGCAGCACTTGGCCGAGATGGTAATCGCCGTGATGGCGGATCTTGATGCCGGCCGGCGCCGTGCCGAGGCTCTCGATAAGCGCGAACACGGCGTCGCGATGCGCAAGGAGCGCAGCCGCGTCCTGGCGTACGGCCTCGGGCAGGTCGGCAGGGCGGCTGACGAGGTCGAGCGTTTGCGCGGCCTGCTCGCGCACCCGGGCGCGCCACATCCGCGCGTCGTCGGGAGTGATCGGCTCCGGCTCGAATGCCGGATCGCCCGTGGGTGTCGCCAGCGCCCGATGCAGCTCGGCCGTGCGCAGGCCTAGCGTGTGCATGAGCGCAAGATAGGCACCGTGCGCATCGGTCGGCACGGGGGCCGCCGTTCGGGGGTCCTCCAAGAAGCGGACCAAGTAGTTGAGCGTGTAATCCCAGCCGTCACCCTGGTTGGCGACGAAGGCTTGCAGCAGCGCAAGCGTCGCGAACGAGCCGTCGTTGCCGAGATACTCGACCGCTCCGGCGAGCGGCACGACGTGGGGGAAGTGAGCGATCTCGGTGAGGAAGCGTCCCACCTCGAGCTCGGGATTGAGGCCGGGCTCGATGTGCCTGAAGGCCTTGAGGAACAGGCGGTCTCCGAGCTTCAAGGCGGTGTTGGTGCTTTGCGCGAGCGGCTGCCCGCTCGCGAGCTCGGCGCCCGGCTCCGGCCGCAGCTGCGAGTAGAGGCGCGTCGCGGTGAAGCGGAGCCGTCCATGGGCGAGCTGGCGCTCGCCGCCCGCTCCGATTTGATCGACGAGCGTTTTGCAGAAGCCCTCGTCGGCCAGCGCATCGGCGAGGACGCCGGTTCTCGCCTGTTGCCGCACGCGCGCGACGGCGGCCGCCTGCAGCCTGCCCCACCGCGGCTCCTCGTGATCCTGGAAAGCCAGCGCGAGGGGGGCGAAGTAGCGGACGCTCTCGGCGGCGCCCTCGACATCAAAGAGTGCGACGAGCCATTCGCCGGCCTTGGCCGGCCATATCGCATGGTCGGCCAGCCGCGCGCGCGCGATGGCGGCTCCCTTGGCGGCGTACCAGCGCTGGCCGGCGATGTACTGCGGCAGCACACGCTCCTCCAATTGCGAGCGCAGCCGCGTGGCGGGGCCGCTGCGCCAGAGTGCAACGCGCTCCGGAAAGAAGCTGTTCCATTGGTTGATCAGCACGAGCACCGGCGCATCCTCGCGGGGCATGCGCTCCTCG
>JASHTA010000358.1 GCA_030040795.1 Gammaproteobacteria bacterium
GCCGCTCTCGCCAATCTGTATCTGATGCGGCGACGATTGCTGCGGGCGTAGGGGACGTGTCGATGCAGAGCGGCAAAAGGGGCGATCCGAGGCGAAAAGCATCGCGGCAGCGGCTGAACGTCGCGCTCTCGACCTCGCTCCTCGTCTTTCGCTCTCTGTGCCCACCGTTTATGACCCGTTTTTCAGAGCTTCCCTAACTCGTGGGTTGCTCGGCAAGCCTGTGCAGCTCGGCGATGCGCGCGACGGCGGGAGGGTGCGAGTCGTAGAACGCAGAGGCGATGCGGTCGGGGGCGAGCGTCGTTGCGTTGTCCCGGTAGAGCTTGACGAGCGCAGCTGCGAGGTCTCCCGCACTCGCGTGGACGGCCGCAAAGCGGTCGGCGGCAAACTCGTGCCGGCGCGACCACGAAGCGGCAAGCGGCGTCACGAAGAACGTGAAGACCGGCGCGACGAGGAGGAATAGAACGAGGGCGGCGTGCGCCGAGGGCACCGGTACGCCGAGGTCCGCATAGAACCAGGTGCGCCGTGCGAGCCAGCCGAGCAGCGCGAGCCCGATGAGCGATCCTGCCGCGGAGACCAGGAGCCGCTGCAGAACATGCTTCAGCCGGAAATGGCCGAGCTCGTGCGCGAGCACGGCCTCGACCTCCGCGACGCCCAACCGCTCGAGCAGCGTGTCGAAGAACACGATGCGCTTGTTGCGCCCGACACCCGTGAAGTAGGCGTTGCCGTGCGCCGTGCGGCGCGAGCTATCCACGACGAACACGCCCTTCGAGGCGAATCCGCAGCGCGCGAGCAGGGATTCGATCCGCGCCTTGAGCTCCGCATCGGCGAGCGGCACGAAGCGATTGAACAGGGGCGCGATGAAGGCCGGCCACGCCCACGCGAGGGTGAGGGATACGGCGAGCCAGCCGAGCCACGCGTAGAGCCACCACAGCCGGCCCGCGCGCTCCATCAGCTCGAGCGCGGCGAGCAGCAGCGGCACGCCGAGAAGCAGAGCAAGCGCGAGGCCCTTCGCGCGGTCGAGCCAGTACAGCCCCGGCGTGACGCGGTTGAAGCCGAATGCCGCCTCGATGCGGAACGTGCGCCACAGCGAGAGCGGCAATCCGATGACCGCCGTGATGGCCAGCACGGCCAGCACCACGATCACCCCGCGCCAGGGCTCGCCCCAGTGAGTGCGACCACACACTGCATCGACAGCCGCAAGGCCGCCACCGAGCGTGAGCGCGAGAACGACTGCCGCATCGATCAGCGTCTCGCAAGCGCCAAGCCGGGTCCGGACGATCGTGTAATCGGCCGCCTTCCGATGCTCGTCGAGGCTGACCTGTTGCGCGAAGGCTGCGGGTACGGTCTCGCGATGGGCTCGGGCCGCCGCGATCTGACGCGACGCGAGCCACAGGCGCAGCGCTGTGCCGACGGCGAGCGCCACGAGGAAAGCCGCAGTGAGCCAGTGCATCAAGCTTTGCATGATATCAGGCTGTCCAAGGTCCCCCCGAGCGAAGCACGGTCCCAAGCGAGCGGCGCACCGGCGGGTGCAGTCGCACCGGAACTTCACCGCCTCCGCAGGGTTCCAAAAAGAGTCGGAGCATCAACGCTCTTTAGCCGTCTCAACCCGAAGCCGTCCCAACCCGAGCGAGCAGCATGTCACATCGAGCGAGAACCCATTCATGAGCGCGGCGGAGTACGCTCCGAGCGATCCGTCGCTCGAGGTCAACCCGGAACGGCGACGCATGCTCACCGGCGTCGTCACGACCGTGGGTGCCGTCGGCGTCGGCTTTGCGGCGGTGCCCTTCATCGAGTCCCTGCTGCCGAGCGCCAGCGCGGTCGCCGGCGGCGCACCCGTCGAGATCGATATCGGCGGCCTCGCGCCGGGCCAGATGCTGACCGTGACGTGGCGTAAGAGGCCGGTATGGGTCCTGCACCGGACCGAGGCGCAGCTCGCCGTGCTTCCGGCGCTGAACTCTCAGTTGAAGGACCCCATGTCGCGAGAGCCCCAGCAGGCTCCCGACCTGCCGAACTGGAACCCCGTGCAGCGCTCCGTCAAGCCCGAATTTCTGGTGGCCGTCGGCATCTGCACGCATCTCGGCTGCATTCCCAAGTATCGGCCGCAGCCCGGCTCCGTGAGTCCGGGCTGGCGGGGCGGGTTCTTCTGCCCCTGTCACGGCTCGCGCTACGACCTCGCCGGGCGCGTGATGGACGGCTCGCCGGCGCCGCTCAATCTTCCCGTGCTCCCCTACTACTACAAGGACACCCGCACCATCATCGCCGGGGAAATGGCGAACGGCGCGGATCAGAACTGGCAGCCGTCGGGGTGGTGATGATGGTCGCGGTGTCGGAGGGCGCAAGCTGCGCCGCGCGGAGGGCGTTACTGTAAATTGACAAATAGATATTTTTAAGTAATATATTGCCGATGTCGGCCGTTACTACAAATCGACATCCCTTCATCGGCCGCGACGCGGAGTTGGCGCAGTTGCGCCGGGTAGCGCGTCTCCCGAAGGCAAGTCTCGTCGTCTGCCGCGGGCGCCGCCGCATCGGCAAGAGCACCCTGATCGAGCACTTCGCCGAAGGCTTCGAGCATTTTTACGAGTTCCAGGGGCTTGCCCCGCGCGAGCAGATCGAGAATCGTCACCAGCTGGAGAGCTTCGGCCGGCAGATCGCAGAACAGCACGGCCTGCCGTCGGTGCACCTGCAGAACTGGCACGAGGCCTTCGCGCTGCTGGCGCGATTGACGGAGGGGCGGAGAGCTCTGATCTTCCTCGATGAGATCTCATGGATGGCTTCACGCGATGCGGATTTCGTGGGGCAGCTCAAGATTGCGTGGGATACGCGCTTCAAGAGGAACGAGAAGCTGATCCTCGTGCTCTGCGGCTCGGTGTCGTCATGGATCGACCGTAATATTCTGGGCAGCGCCGATTTCATGGGCCGGGTATCGCTCTCGCTCGACCTGCACGAGTTGTCGCTGGACCAGTGCAATCAATTCTTTGGCGAGCTGGGCGGGGCGGCCGGCAGGCGCATGAGCGTCCTCGAGAAGGCGCGGATTCTGTGCGTCACCGGCGGCGTGCCGCGATACCTCGAAGAAATCGACTACCGTGCTACGGCCGAGCGGAACGTCATCGATCTCTGTTTCAGCCGCGGCGGCGCTTTGGTCGATGAATTCGACAAGATATTCAATGACATTTTTTCCGCTCGGGCGCCCACCTATCGGCAGATCGTTCAGACCCTCGCCGACGGAGCGCGCACGTTTTCGGAGATCTGCGGCCGCCTCGGGGTCGCCCCGAGCGGAGTCTTTACCGAATACCTGGAGGATCTCTCCGCCGCGGGATTTCTCGAGCGCGATTACGCCTACAGTCCGGCCACGGCGCATCGGGGCAAGCTGAGCCGCTATCGGCTGAAGGACAACTATCTCCGGTTCTACCTGAAGTACATCGAGCCGGCCCGAGAGAGGATCGAAGCCGGTATTTTCGGTGCGCCTGAGATCCGCAGCTTCGCGCGGTTCGATGCCGTGATGGGACTGCAGCTACAGAACCTGGTATTGAACAATCTGCCGCTGGTGCTGCAGGAGCTCCGGATCGCGGCGGCTCGGCTGCGCAGCGCATCGCCTTATTTTCAGAACGAGACCGCACGCCAGAAAGCCTGCCAGGTCGATCTGCTGATCGATACGCAGTACGCGGTCTATGTATGCGAGATCAAATTCCG
>JASHTA010000035.1 GCA_030040795.1 Gammaproteobacteria bacterium
GCCCGGGAAGGACGTGGCGACGTTCGCCACGTCGAGAATCTCGATCGGCCCGCTCGCCCGCAGGCTCGCGACGGCGAAGGCCATGGCAATGCGGTGGTCCCCGAGGCTGTCCACGGTGCCGCCGCGGAACACATTCTCGCCCGGGTCCTGGCTCCGCCCCCCTGTAGCCGGCCGGCCGCGCCCATGGATCCGGATGCCATCCGGCAGCAGCTCGTGCTGCACCCCGAGCCGCCCGAGGCCCTCGGCCATCGCGGCGAGACGATCGCTTTCCTTCACCCGCAGCTCCTGCGCGCCCCTCACCACCGTCTCTCCCTCCGCACAGGCTGCGGCGATGAAGAAAACCGGAAACTCATCGATGGCGAGCGGGACCAGCGCCTCCGGGACCTCGATGCCGCGGAGCCGACCTGCCCGCACCTCGATGTCCGCGATGGGCTCGGGCCCGGAGCTCGCACCGGGATCCCCTTGTATCGCACGGACGCGAACGGTCGCCCCCATCCGGCGCAGCAGCTCGAGCAGCCCCGTCCGTGTGGGGTTCACGCCGACGTTCTGCAGGGTGAAACCGCCCTCCGCGGCGAGACAGCCCGCCACGAGGAAGAACGCCGCCGAGGAGAAGTCCCCCGGAACCTCCACCCGCGTTGCCCGCAACGCCTGGCCCCCTTCGAGGCTGACCGTCTTGTCACGGCGCGTCATCTCGATGCCGAAAGCCGCGAGCATCCGCTCGCTGTGATCCCGGGTGGGCGCAGGCTCGGTGACGCTGGTGCGCCCGGCGGCCCGCAGGCTCGCGAGCAGAATCGCGGATTTCACCTGCGCGCTCGCGACGGGCAGCTCGTAATCGATGCCCTTCAGGGTGCTGCCGCCGAGGATGCGCACCGGCGGGCGACCCTCCTGCGTCAGGATTCGCGCACCCATCAGCCGCAGCGGCGCCGCGACGCGCTCCATCGGACGGCGCATGAGCGAGGCGTCGCCGATCAGCGTCGAGTCGAAGGGCTGTCCGGCGAGAAGCCCCATGGAAAGGCGCATCGCCGTTCCGGCGTTGCCCATATCGAGGGGCGCTGCCGCCTGGCGCAACCCCCGCGCCCCCGCACCGTGCACGATCACACGCTCGCGCTGCGGCCGCTCGATCGCGACGCCGAGCGCCTGCAGCGCCGCGAGCGTCGCGAGGCAATCCTCGCTCGCGAGGAAGCCCTCGATCTGCGTATCGCCCTCGGCGAGGCCTCCGAGCATCAGCGCACGGTGCGAGATCGACTTGTCGCCGGGCACACGGCAGGCGCCGCGGACCGTTCCACCCGGCTGAAGTCGATAGCGCTCGGTCGCTCGCGTCGAGCTCACGTCAGGAGCCGCGCTCACGTGACCGCGCGCGGATAAGAGCCGAGCACGCGCACGAGCGACGCGCGCTTCTTCAGCGCCGCGAGCGCCCGCGCGACATGCCGATCCTCGGCGTGGCCCTCGATGTCGATGAAGAACACGTAGTCCCACTTCCGCCGCTGCGAAGGCCGCGACTCGATCCGCGTCATGCTGACGCGGTGCCGCGCGAGCGGCTCGAGCAGGCGAAACAGCGCGCCGGGCGCGTCGGTGTGGCCGACGGACAGAAGCAGCGTCGTACGATCGTTCCCGCTTGGCGCGAGAAGCTTGCGCCCGAGCACGAAGAATCGCGTGGTGTTGTCCGCGCGGTCCTCGATCTCGCTCGCGAGCACGGCAAGCCCATAGACCTCGGCAGCCGTCTGCCCCGCGATGGCGGCGCTGCCTTTCTCGTCACGCGCGCGGCGCGCCCCCTCGGCGTTGCTCGCGACCGGCACGCGCTCGGCATCCGGCAGGTGCTCATCGAGCCACCCGCGGCACTGGGCGAGCGCCTGCTGATGCGAGCAGACGCGCTCGACTTCCCGGAGCGAGCCCATGCGCCCCATGAGGTGCTGATGGATCCGCAGCTCCACCTCGCCGCAGATCTTGACCGGGGAAGTGAGGAAGCGGTCGAGCGTGTTGATGACCATGCCTTCCGTTGAATTCTCGATCGCGACGACGCCAAAGTCGACGCTGCCGGACTCCACCTCGCGAAACACCTCATCCACCGAAGGCAGCGGCAGAGCCCGCACCGAGTGGCCGAAATGCGCGAGCACGGCCGTCTGGGTGAACGTGCCCTCCGGTCCGAGGAACGCGACCTTGAGCGGCTCCTGCTGCGCGAGACACGCCGACATGATCTCGCGAAACAGCCGCAGCAGCTCCTCGTCGCGCAGAGGACCCTTGTTGCGCTCCTTCACGCGGCGCAGCACCTCCGCCTCGCGCTCCGGGCGGTAGAAGTCCACGAGGCGCCCCTCCCGGTGCTTCGAGATGCCGACGAGCTGGGCGAGCCGCGCGCGCTCGCTCAGCAGCTCCTGGATGCGCTCATCGACCGCATCGATGCGACGACGTACGGACTCGAGGCTCGCGGACGGCGTATCCGGCGGCGCAGTCTGCGGCTTCGGCGTGCCGGCGGCGGATGCGGCGGCGCTGCCGCTGCGCCGTGCGGCGCGGGCGCGTCGCGGACTCCCGGTAGCCATGCTGAGACCCCACCCCCGCTGCCAGCCAACCTCAGACCACCCGCGCGGACAGTACGCCCTCGATCCGCCGGATCCGTGCGACGAGATCCTCGCTCACCGTGCCGTCCGTGTCGATGAGCGTGTAGGCGTACTCGCCGCTCGACTTGTTGAGGAGGTCCGCGATGTTGAGGCCGGCCGCGGCGAGGCAGGTCGAGATCTGACCGACCATGTTCGGCACGTTGCTGTTCGCGATGGCGAGCCGCGTGGTGCCCGCAACGCGCGGCAGGAGGGCTTCCGGGT
>JASHTA010000359.1 GCA_030040795.1 Gammaproteobacteria bacterium
GTCGGCGCGATCGGCGGAGTTGCCGTGTTCGGCTTGCTCGGCATCGTGATCGGCCCCGTGCTCCTGAGCCTCATCGTCGCTCTGGTCCGCGTCGCGGAGGACGCGGTCCTGCGGCGCTGATTTTCGCGGGTTGCGAACCGGCGGGTTGGGAACGGGAGGGTTGGAAACTGGAGCGTTGGAAACGGGAGGGTTGGGAACTTGGAGGGCGGGGACCGGCCGGTCGGGACCGGCTGGTATAGAATGCGCGCCCCATGGATTTGTCCCCGATTCTCGGGCCGCTCAACGACGCCCAGCGCCAAGCCGTCACGGCACCCATCGGGCCCGTACTGGTGCTCGCGGGCGCCGGCAGCGGCAAGACGCGCGTCCTCACGCATCGCATCGCGTGGCTGGTTCAAGTGGAAGGCGCATCGCCTCACGGCGTGCTCGCGGTCACGTTCACGAACAAAGCGGCCGGCGAGATGCGCGGCCGCGTCGAGCAGCTGCTCGGTATCGGCAACGGGCCGCTCTGGATCGGCACCTTTCACGGCATCGCTCACAGGCTGCTGCGCCTGCACTGGCGCGATGCCGGCCTGCCGCAGAGCTTCCAGATCCTCGATTCGGAGGATCAGCTGCGCCTCATCCGCAAAGTGCTCAAGGCGCAGAACCTCGACGAGACGCGCTGGGTCCCGCGCGAGATCCAGTGGTTCATCAACGCCCGCAAGGACGACGGCGCGAGACCGAAGGATCTGAAGGACGGAAACGACCCCACGCGCCGCCAGCTGATCCGCGTGTACGCGGAGTACGAGGCGGCCTGCGCCCGCGCGGGCGTCGCGGACTTCGCCGAGCTGCTGCTCCGCGCGTACGAGCTGTGGCGGGACCACCCCGACCTGCTCGCGCATTACCGGAGCCGGTTCCGGCACGTGCTGGTGGATGAGTTCCAGGACACGAACGCCATTCAGTACGCGTGGCTCAAGCTGCTCGTCGGCTCCGAGGGCCAGCCGTTCGTCGTCGGCGACGACGATCAGTCGATTTACCGTTTCCGCGGGGCGCGCGTCGAGAATCTCCAGGAGTTCCATCGGGATTTTCCGCACGCGGCGCTGTTTCGGCTCGAGCAGAACTATCGCTCGACGGGGACGATCCTGAAGGGCGCGAACGCCCTGATCGCGCACAACTCCGGCCGGCTCGGCAAGACGCTCTGGACGAGCGGCGCGCAGGGCGATCCGATCCACCTGTATGCGGGCTTCAACGAGCGCGACGAGGCCGAGTTCGTCCTGCGGCGGATCGAGGAGTGGACCGAGCGCGGCGGCAACCGCCGGGATATCGCCATTCTGTACCGCTCGAACGCGCAGTCGCGCATCTTCGAGGAGGCGTTCCTCTCGGCGCGCGTGCCGTACCGGGTATACGGCGGTCTGCGGTTCTTCGAGCGGGCGGAGATCAAGGACGCCCTCGCGTATCTGCGGCTCATCGCCAATCGCCGGGACGATCCGTCCTTCGAGCGCATCGTGAACCTTCCTGCGCGAGGCATCGGCGCGCGAAGCGTCGACCTCATCCGCGAACGAGCGAAGAGCGCGGGGGGCTCCCTCTGGGAGGCCGCCGCGGCGGCGGCGGCCGGCGATGCGCTCGGGCCCAGGGCCTCGCTCGCCGTGCGGGAGTTCCTCGCGTTGATCGAGCGGCTCGCGCGCGAGATCTCCCCGCTCCCGCTCCACGAGCAAGTGGATCATGTGCTGCAGGCGAGCGGCCTCGTCGAGCACCACAAGCGCGAGAAGGCCGACCGGGGCGAGGCGCGAGTGGAGAACCTCATGGAGCTCGTGAGCGCCGCGCGGGGTTTCGAGCCCGAGCCAACCGGCGAGCGCGAGACGCTGCCGCCGCTCGAGGCCTTTCTCGCGCACGCGGTGCTCGAGTCCGGCGAGGGGCAGGCGGGGCCTTCGGACGACTGCGTGCAGATGATGACGCTGCACAGCGCGAAGGGGCTCGAGTTTCCCCTCGTGTTCCTGTGCGGTCTCGAGGATGGGCTGTTTCCCCACCAGCGCTCGATCTCCGATCTCGACGGCCTCGAGGAGGAGCGCCGCCTGTGCTACGTCGGCATGACGCGCGCGATGCGGCAGCTGTACCTCACCTTCGCCGAGCAGCGCCGCCTCCACGGCGTCGACAGCTACGGGCAGCCGTCCCGGTTCATCAAGGAGATTCCGGAGAGTCTCCTCGAGGAGGTGCGCCCGCGAGTGCACGTCTCCCGTCCGGTGAGCGCCGCCCGCTTCCGTTCCGGGGGCGAGCCGCGATGGTCGAGCGGCGATGAAGCCGCGAGCGGCGGGCGCGCGGACGGCGTGCGCCTCGGAGCGCGCGTGCGTCACGGAAAGTTCGGGGAGGGAGTGATTCTAAACGTGGAAGGCAACGGCGCCCACGCGCGCGTGCAGGTGAGCTTCGAGCAGCAGGGAACGAAGTGGCTGATGCTCCAGTACGCGAACCTCGAGCCGGTGTGAGCGCGGCGACCGCATGAAGATCGTCATTCTCGGCGCCGGCCAGGTCGGCCGCACGGCGGCTTATCAGCTCTCGCGCGAAGAGGCGAACGAGGTCACCGTCGTCGATATCAACGAGGAGGTCCTGCGCGATCTGCAGGATCGAATCGACATCCGAACGGTGGCCGGAAACGCCGCGTATCCGATCGTCCTGGAGACCGCAGGGGCGGCCGAGGCGGACATCATCGTCGCGCTCACCAACAGCGACGAGGTCAACATGACCGCTTGCGAGATCGCCTACACGCTGTTTCGCACGCCGACCAAGATCGCCCGGATCCGCTCGTCCGAGTACACGAGCCGGCCGGAGCTCTTCAGCGAGGAGGCGCTCGCGGTGGACGTGTTCATCAGTCCCGAGCAGCTGGTGACCGAGTACATCGAGCGCCTCATCCGCTATCCCGGCACGCTGCAGGTTCTCGACTTCGCGGAAGGCCGCGTTCGCCTGGTCGGCGTCCGCGCCTTGAAGGGCGGGCTCGCGGTGGGCCGGCGCCTGAGCGAGCTGCGAGAGCACGTTCCCGGCATCGACCTGCGGGTGCTCGCGATTTACCGCGCCGGACGCATGATCCGGCCCGACGGCGAGACCTTGATCGAGGATGGCGACGAGATGTACTTCCTCGCCGGGCGCGAGTCCATCCGGCGCGTGATGACCGAGATGCGCAGCCGCGAGGAGACCGCGCGCCGCGTGGTGATCGCGGGGGGCGGCAACATCGGCCTGCGCCTCGCCAAGGCGCTCGAGAAGAGCCAGCAGGTCAAGCTCATCGAGCGCGATGCGCAGCGCGCGCGGCGCGTCTCGGAGCTCCTCGAGAACACGATCGTCCTGAACGGCGACGCCGCCGACGAGGAGCTGCTCGTGGAGGAGAACATCGACAGCACGGACGTCTTCGCCGCGATCACCAATTCGGAGGAGGCGAATATTCTCTCCGCCATGCTCGCCAAGCGGCTCGGCGCCCACAAGACGATCGCTCTCATCAACAAGCCGTCCTACGCCGAGCTGATCGAGGGCAGCAGCATCGACGTCGCCGTCTCTCCTCAGACCATCACGATCGGGTCGCTGCTCGCGCACGTACGGCGCGGCCACATCGTGAAGGTCCACTCGCTGAGGCGCGGCGTCGCCGAGGCGCTCGAGGCGATCGCACACGGCACGGAGACGAGCTCGCGCGTGGTGGGCCGGCGGGTGGAGGATGTCCCTCTGCCGGAAGGCGCGTCCATCGGAGCCCTCGTCCGCGGCGATGAGGTCATCATGGCCCACCACGATACGGTCGTGAATGCAGACGATCACGTGATCCTGTACCTCTCCGATCGCCGGCACGTCGAGGCGGTCGAGCGCCTGTTCCTCGGAGCCTGAGAGGTCGAGGCGCGCCGCATGCTGGCCGTCGCCAACGTGCTCGGGCTGATGCTCGTCGCCTTCAGCGCCGCCTACATCCTGCCGGTCGCCGCGGCGCTCGTGTCCGAGGACGGCACCGGCGCTCCCTTCGTCGCGGCCGGGCTCCTCACCGCGGGCGTCGGGCTCGCGATCGCCGCCGCCACCCGCAGACGGGCGCGCGATCTGAAACCGCGAGATGGCTTTCTGCTCATCGTGCTCGGGTGGGTCGTCATGTCCGCCTCGGCGACGTTGCCGCTGTTGATGCTCATGCCGCATCTCTCGTTCACCCGAGCCTATTTCGAGACGATGTCGGGCCTCACGACGACGGGCGCGACGATGCTGACGGGCCTCGACACGCTGCCCGCCTCGATCAACCTGTGGCGCCACACGCTCGAGTGGTGCGGCGGTCTCGGGATCATCGTGCTCGCCGTGGCGGTGCTGCCTCTGCTCGGCGTCGGCGGCATGCAGCTCTACCGGGGCGAGGCGCCCGGCCCCGTCAAGGAAGACAAGCTGACGCCGCGGATCACGGAGACCGTGAAGTCGCTGTCGCTCACCTACGCCACTCTCACGGCGATCGGTATCGTCGCCTTGCGGATCTGCGGCATGTCTTGGTTCGACGCCATCTGCCACTGCTTCTCGGCCGTCGGGCTCGGCGGCTTCTCGACGCACGACCAGAGCATCCGGTATTTCCACTCGCCCGCCATCGAGCTCACGCTTGCCGCCTTGATGATCGTCGCCTCGCTCAGCTTTGCGCGGCATTTCGTGGCGCTGCGCAGGCTGACGCTCGAGCCGTACCGGCGAGACCCCGAGATCAAGGCCATTCTCGCCGTGCTCGCGGCGAGCGTCGTCGCCATCGCGGCGCTGCTCACGGTCCGGCACGTCTATCCGAGCTTCGGCGTCTCGCTGCGCCACTCGCTGTTCAACGTCGTCTCGATCGCGACCACCTCCGGCCTCGTTTCCGACGACTACACCGCCTGGCCGCTCTTCGCGCCCTTCTGGATGCTCTTTCTGTGCTGCTTCCTCTGCAGCACGGGCTCCGCGGGAGGCGGCATCAAGATGTTCCGCACGCTGCTGCTCTCGCGCCAGGCGGGCCGCGAGCTGAAGCTGCTGGTGCATCCGAGCGCCGTCGCGCCCGTGCGCATCGGCGGCCGGCTCATTCCCGACCGCGTCGTCAACTCGGTGCTCGCCTTCATCTTCCTTTACTTCATGACGACGGCGGCCTTGACGCTCGCGCTGCTCGCGACAGGGCTCGATTTCGTCTCGTCCTTCGGCGCCATCGTGGCGACGATCAACAACACCGGCCCGGGGCTCGGCGTGGTCGGCCCCTTCAAGACCTATCACAGCCTCACCGCGCTGCAGACCTGGATCTGCACGCTCGCCATGCTGCTCGGGCGGCTCGAGATCTTCAGCGTGATCGTGCTGTTCACCACGGCCTTCTGGCGCAAGTGATCGGCGCGGCCACTCGCCGGGCATTGCAGGATTTGCGCTTGCCTTGACGGCTCCGTGCAACTTTTGACGCGAGTGCGCCTCTAACCGCCGTGGCGCGAGGATCGGCGTTGCCGGTGCGCGCGCCATGAGGGCTGCGGTCGGGGTTCCTCCTGCAAAGGTTGGCTCGACATGGGGACCTTCGGCCAATCGAATCGCGGCCGCAGCCTCTCTTTCGGCTTCGCTCGCCGTGCCCCGCGGCGAGCGGCCTGCGGCGAGAGGGCGCGGACATTGCATCCGTCGGCGTCTGAGAAGGGATGATGACGCGATGAGCTGGATCGTTCCGCCGCCGGGCCCCGACTGGGGCTTGTTCCTCGACATCGACGGAACGCTCGTCGACATCGCCCCAACGCCCGGATCGGCCGAAGTGAGCGCCGATCTTCCCGCCTTGCTCGACCGGCTCTCGCGCCGCCTTGCGGGCCGCTTGGCGCTCGTGAGCGGGCGGGACCTCGCGAGTCTCGATCGGCTCTTCCATCCTTTCCGCTTTCCGGCGGCCGGTATCCACGGCGCCGAGCGCCGGGACGCGCAGGGGCGCTTGCACTACGCCGGGCTATCCAGCGCCGATCTGGAGCCGGCGCGCGCCGAGCTGCGAGGATTCGTGTCGCGACATCCGGCGCTGCTGCTCGAGGACAAGAGCCGCAGCCTCGCCGTGCACTTCAGGCAAGCCCCGGGGCTCGAGACGGCCGTGTATGATCTGCTGGAGCAGATCCGCGCACGCCTGCCCGCCGACGCGCGGTTGCAGCCCGGCCACTCCGTCATCGAGATCACGAGCGGCTCCGCGAGCAAGCGCGGGGCGATCGAGCAGTTCTTGCAGGAACTCCCCTTCGCCGGGTGCGTTCCTGTCTATCTGGGAGACGATCTCACGGACCTCGATGCGCTGGCGTACGTGCAGTCGGCCGGCGGACGAGGCATTTTCATCGGCCCGCGTCCGCAGCCCGGCTTGGGGTGGCTGCCCGATCCGCAGGCCGTGCGGGGGTGGCTGCGAAGCCTCGACGAGCCATGAAACGGCTGATCTGCGTCTCGAATCGCATCTCGCTGCCGCGCCGCTCCGCGCCGGGCGGACTCGCCGTAGGCGTGCTCGCCGCGCTGCGCCGCATCGGCGGAGTATGGTTCGGATGGAGCGGCGAGACCTCCGAGGAGCCCAGCGCGGAGCCGCAGATCCTCGTGCGCGACAACGTCTGCTACGCGGCGGTCGATCTGCGCTCGGCCGACTTCGAGCGCTACTACAACGGATTCTGCAACAGCACGCTCTGGCCGATCCTTCACTACGCCACCGGCCGCTTCCGCTACGAGTACGAGGACTACGAGGCCTATCAGGCCGTCAACGCGCAGTTTGCGCGGCAGCTCGCGGGGCTCCTCGGCCCCGACGATGTGGTCTGGGTTCACGACTATCACCTGATTCCGCTTGCCCGCCATCTGCGCGAGCTGCCGTTCCACGGACCCATCGGGTTCTTCCTGCACACTCCCTTCCCGCCCCTGCAGGTGCTGCGCGTGCTGCCCAACCACGCCGAGATCGTCCGCGACCTCTGCGCGTACGACCTCACCGGCTTTCAAACGGAGGACGATCTGCGCGCCTTCGAGACATGCCTGGAGCTGCCCGCGCACGCCATCGCGCGCCTGGACAACGGCTCGCGATTCGAGGTGGATGGCCGCACCGTGCGTCTCGGCGTCTATCCGATCGGCGTGGAGGCCGGCGAGGACGCGAGCGAGGCGGCCGAAGCGATGGGCGAGGAGACGGTGCAGCGCCTCATCGCGAGCCTGCTCGGCCGGAAGCTCATCATCGGCGTGGACCGGCTCGACTATACGAAGGGCCTCACCGAGCGCTTCGGCGCCTTCGAGCACTTTCTCACGACGTTCCCGGACAACCAGGGCAAGGTGACGTTCCTGCAGATCGCGCCGCTCAGCCGCTCGGACGTGCTGGCGTACGGCGAGATCCGCTTGGTGCTCGAGCAGGTGGCCGGACGGCTCAACGGCCGCTTCGCGGAGGCGGACTGGACGCCCGTGCGCTACCTCAACCGAAACTTCTCGCACGCGACGCTCATGGGCTTGCTGCGCGCAGCGCACGTTGCTCTGGTCACGCCCGTGCGTGACGGCATGAATCTGGTCGCGAAGGAGTTCGTCGCCGCGCAGGATCCGGAGGATCCCGGCGTCCTGATCCTCTCTCCCCTCGCGGGCGCGGCGCGCGAACTGGCCGGGGCGCTGCTGGTCAACCCCTACGACAAGCGCGGCCTCGCGCTCGCGCTGCAGACGGCGCTGCACATGCCGCTCGGCGAGCGCCGGCGGCGGCACGAGCAGATGCTCGAAGCCGTACGACGGCACGACATTCACAACTGGTATGGCGAGTTCCTGCGCGATTTGACCGGCGGCCAGATGCTCGGAGGCTCAGCCGCGGCCGCGGCGAAATCGATTGATCGTCTCCCGCAGCGAGAGGGCGGCCGCCCGCGCAGCCGCCGCGAAGTCGGCACCGGCCGAGGCGTACAGAATAGCTCGCGATGAGCTCACGATGAGCCCCGCGCCGGCGGTTGTTTGCCCGCAGGCGACCGCCTGCTCCACCGCGCCGCCCTGCGCGCCGGCCCCCGGCACGAGAATCGGCATGTCGCCCACGATGGCGCGCACTTCCGCAAGCTCGGTGGGATAGGTCGCGCCGACGACGAGCGCGCAGTTTCCCCGCGTGTTCCAGCGCGTCGCCGCGAGCTCGGCGACGACTTGGTAGAGCTTGCGGCTCCCGCCCGGGTCCGCGCCGCCGACCGGTAGATCCTGCAGATCGCGCGCTCCGGGGTTCGAGGTCCTACAGAGCACGACCGTGCCGCGGTCCTCGTACTGCAGGAAGGGCTCCAGGGAATCGAAGCCGAGGTAGGGATTGACGGTCACCGCATCCGCGCCATAGCGCTCGAACGCCTCGATCGCATACCGCTTCGCGGTGTTCCCGATGTCTCCGCGCTTGGCGTCGAGGATCACGGGTATGCCCGGGTAGCGCTCGTGGATGTACTCGATCGTCCGCTCGAGCTGGTCCTCCGCCTCGCAGGCCGCGTAATGAGCGAACTGCGGCTTGTAGGCGCAGACGAGATCGGCCGTCGCGTCGACGATCGCGCGGTTGAACTGGAAGATCGGCGCAGGCTGAGCTGCGATCTCCCTTGGAAACTGCTCGATCTGCGGGTCGAGCCCGATGCAGACGAGCGAGTCGTTGCGGACCCAGGCCTCGCCGAGCTGCCGGCGAAATCCTTTCACGCGGCGCGGCCGCGCGCCCCGGGGCCGCGCTTCTTCAGGTGCACGAGCAGGATCGACATCGTGGCCGGCGTCACGCCCGGAATTCTCGAGGCCTGCCCGAGCGTCGCCGGCCGGATCTCGGCGAGCCGCTGGCGGGCTTCGATCGACAGCCCCGCGATCTGCGAGTAATCGAGATCGGCAGGCAGCGGCGTCTCCTCGCTGCGCCGCTGGCGCTCGATCTCCTCCTGCTGGCGCTCGATGTAGCCGGCATACTTCGCGCGCACGTCCACCTGCAGTCGCACCTGGTCCGGAAGTCGATCGTCGATGCCGTCCCATGCGGGCGCGCCCGCGAGCTCGATGACCTGCTCGTAGCGCACCTCCGGCCGCCGCAGCAGATCGAGCGCGCTCTGGTCGCGGCCGAGCGGGGCCTGCAGGACACGGCGAGTCCATTCGGCGGGCACCGAGTCGGGGTGGACTCGGAAGCCGGCGAGGCGCTGCACCTCGGTGTCGGACAGCCGGCGCTTGGCCTCGAAGAGCCGCCAGCGCTCGTCGCCGACCAAGCCGAGCTCGCGCCCGATCGGCGTGAGCCGGAGGTCTGCGTTGTCCTCCCGCAGGAGGAGCCGATATTCCGCGCGGCTCGTGAACATGCGATAGGGCTCGCGCGTGCCGCGCGTCACCAGGTCGTCGATGAGCACGCCGAGATAGCCGTCGCTTCGCCGGGGCGTCCACGGCTCGCGCCCCCGCGCTCTTTGCGCGGCGTTGATGCCCGCGATCAGCCCCTGCGCCGCCGCTTCCTCGTATCCGGTGGTGCCGTTGATTTGTCCGGCGAAGTAGAGTCCCTCGATCGGTTTCGTCTGCAGCGACGGGGTGAGGTCCCGCGGATCGAAGAAGTCGTACTCGATGGCATAGCCCGGGCGCGTCAGATGCGCGCGCTCGAAGCCCCGTATGCTGCGCACGAAGGCGTACTGCACATCGAACGGCAGGCTGGTCGAGATACCGTTCGGATAAATCTCCGTGGTGCCGAGCCCTTCGGGCTCCACGAAGATCTGATGAGAGGCCTTGTCCGCGAATCGAACGACCTTGTCCTCGATGGACGGACAGTAGCGCGGACCCACACCCTCGATGGCGCCGGTGAACATCGGCGACCGATCCGTTGCCTGGCGGATAATCTCGTGCGTGGCCTCGTTCGTCTCTGTAATGAAACAATCAACCTGCTGTGGGTGCTCACTGCTTCTTCCGAGAAACGAAAATACCGGAAGCGGGCTGTCACTCGCCTGCGCCTTGAGGCGTGAGAAGTCGATCGTGCGGCCATCGATGCGCGGCGGTGTGCCGGTCTTGAGCCGGCCCACGCGAAACGGGAGCTCACGCAGCCGCGAGGCGAGCTTGAGGGAGGCCGGATCCCCGGCGCGGCCGCCCTGGTGATGATCGAGGCCCACGTGGATCTTTCCGCCGAGGAACGTGCCGACGGTCAGCACGACGGCGGCCGCCTCGAAGCGGAGGCCTGTGACGGTCTCCACGCCGCGAACACGGCCACCGTCAATGAGCAGGTCCGCCGCCTCTTGCTGAAACAGGGTCAGGCCCGGCTGATTTTCGAGGATCGAGCGGATGGCCTGCCGGTAGAGCTGGCGGTCGGCTTGCGCCCGCGTGGCTCGCACGGCGGGTCCCTTGCTCGCATTCAGGGTCCGGAACTGGATGCCCGCTCGGTCGGTCGCTCGAGCCATGGCTCCGCCCAGCGCATCGATTTCCTTGACGAGATGACCCTTGCCGATGCCCCCGACCGCTGGATTGCAGCTCATCTGGCCCAGCGTCTCGATGCTCTGCGTCAGCAGCAGCGTCGAGGCACCCATCCGTGCGGAGGCGAGCGCCGCCTCCGTGCCGGCGTGGCCGCCGCCAACGACGATCACATCGAAGGGGTGCGCGAAGCGCATGACAGGCAGGGGGGCTCTCGGAATTGGGCTAGCCGCCCATTTTAAACCCGGGCCCGGCCGCAACCAACTCCCGCAACAGCTCGCGCAGTCGAGACTCGTGGCGGCAGGCGAATTCGCGCGCCTGCACCTCGAAGCGGTTGTTCCAATACCCGCGGCGCAAGCACTCGCGGAGATATCGCAGCGTCGTGAGCGAGCCCGTTTCCCACTGCAGCAGCACGTGGCAGTACTCGTGCAGCATCAGAGAAGGATTCTCGAAGAACTCCACGGCGCTGCCGCGAAGATAGATGCGTCGCCTGCGCGTGGTCGCGATGGCGCGGCCGTGGAGACGCGCGAACAGCGAGTGCTCGATGACTCGAACTTGATCGACGCGCACCGACGGCGCCGCCGCGCCCACAGCAGCGGCAGCGCCGATAACGCTCACGAATATCCCCTCGAGCGCTCGGTGGACAAGCGGAGGCGGCACGACGCGGTTTCCCGGAAACAGACGCATGGCTCATTGGCATCGAAAAAGGCGGCGGCAGGCCGCAACCGCGAGCCGCGCGGGCGTCACCACCCCGACGGCATGCCGTAGGGCGTCGTAAGCAGCACCGCCTCGATCCGCGCGATGCGGCCGCGCTGGATTTTGAACAGCTCGGCGATCAGGAAGCTATAGGGCGCATCGAACGGCGGCGGCACCTTGAGCGTCGAGCCGTCGTTGAGCTTCACGGTCTTGATGCGGCCGGAGTGAT
>JASHTA010000360.1 GCA_030040795.1 Gammaproteobacteria bacterium
GAGCCCGGCGCTGGGCCCGAGGCGCCGGCCGGCCGTGCTCAGCGGCGGGCGCCTACTCGTTGGTCGCGGGCAGGGTCGCCGCCGGTCCGCTGCGCGCCCGCCGCGGCCCATCGAGAGGATCGCGCATGACCCGGCGCACGGCGACATAGAACACCGGCACGAAGAGCACACCGAGGACGGCCGCCGTGAGCATGCCACCGGCGACGCCGGTGCCGATGGCGTGGCGCGCATTGGCCCCGGCGCCGATCGAGAGGACGAGCGGCATGACGCCCAGGATAAAGGCGAAGGACGTCATGAGAATCGGACGGAATCGCAACCGCGCCGCCTCGATCACCGCATCGTAGAGCGTGCGCCCGCTTGCGTGCTGAGTTACCGCGAACTCGACGATGAGGATCGCGTTCTTGGCCGCGAGACCGATGATCGTGATGAGGCCGACCTTGAAGAACACATCGTTGGGCAGCCCGCGCAGGTGCGCGGCGAGAATGGCGCCGAGAACGCCGATCGGAACGACGAGCATCACCGCGAGCGGCACCGACCAGCTCTCATAGAGCGCCGCGAGCGCGAGGTATACGACGAAGATCGAGAGGCCGAAGAGCACGGGCGCTTGCTCGCCCGAGACGATCTCTTGCAGGGACTGGCCCGCCCAATCGAAGCCGATGCCCCGCGGCATGTCATTGTTCACGAGGCGCTGCATCTCCTGCATCGCCTGGCCCGAGCTGTACCCGGGCGCGTTCGAGCCCGTGATCTCCATCGCCGAGTAGCCGTCGTAGCGCGTGAGGCTCGTCGGCGCGACTTGCCAGCGCGCATGGACCACGCTCGAGAGCGGAATCATGTTCGGGATCGACGGCGTGCCGGCCGTCCCGGAGGAGGTGAAGGCATCCGTCGCGGCCGGGACCGTGCTCGCCTCCGTGGCGCCGCTCGACGCCGTAGTGCCGCTCGCCGGCAGCGTGCTCGGCAGGTAGAAGTGGCCCAGCGCCTCGGGCGACATGCGGTAGGGCGCGGCCGCTTGCAGAAGCACCCGCATGACGCGCCCTCCATAGAAGAAATCGTTCGCGTACACGGGCGCGAGCATGAGCTGCAAGGCCGTGTAGACATCGCTCACCGAGAGCCCCATCGACTCCGCCTGCACGCGGTCCACGTCGAGGTGCAGCTGGGGCGCATCGGCGAGCGAGTTGAGTTGGACGTTGGTGAGCACCGGGGAGGCGCGGGCTTCCTGCATGAGCGCGTTCTGCGCCTGCACCAGGGCGGCGTGGCCGAGACCCGTGCGGTCCTCCAGGTAAAAGTCGAAGCCTCCGAAGTTGCCGAGCGAGCGGATCGTCGGCAGGTCGACCGCAAAAACGTCAGCATCGTGAATGCGGCGGTTGAGAGTGGAGTTGGCCCAGCGGATGAACTCGTCGGCCTTGATCTTGCGCTTGTCCCAGGGCTTCAGGCGCACGAAGCCAAGGCCCACGTTCTCGCCCTGGCCGATGAAGCTAAACCCGGTCACCTGCATCACGCTGTCGACCGCGGGGCTCTCGTGGAGGATGTCGCCGACCCGCCGGAGCACATCGGTCGTCCGGCTCATCGTCGAGCCGGGCGGGGTCTGCACGATCACGTACGCATAGCCCTGATCTTCTTCGGGCAGGAAGCCGCCGGGCAGCTTGATGAAGAGGTACACCCCGATCGCGACGAGAACGGCGAAGGCGGCCATCCAACGCGGCGCATGGCGCACGGACTGCCGCACGCGCCTCATGTAGGCAGCGAGCGTGCCCTCGTAGGCGCTGTTGAAGGCGCGGAAGACGGCGTTCGGCTTCAGGTGCGAGGGACGCAGGAGCGAGGCGCACAGGGCGGGCGTGAACGAGAGCGCGAGGAACGCCGAGAACAGCATCGAGATGGAGATCGTGAGCGCAAACTGCCGGTAGATCGCACCGACGCTGCCCGACTGCAGCGCGCTCGGAATGAACACGGCGGCGAGCACCAGCGTGATTGCGACGATCGCGCCCGTGATCTGCTCCATCGCCTTGCGGGTGGCGTCGCGCGGCGAGAGATGCTCCTCGCGCATGATGCGCTCGACTGCCTCGATCACGACGATCGCATCGTCCACGACGATGCCTATCGCGAGCGCGACACCGAACAGGCTCAGCGTGTTGATCGAAAAGCCGACCACGTACATGCCCATGAACGCGCCCATCAGGGCGACCGGGATCACGAGCGCCGGGATGAGCGTCGCGCGGAAGCTCTGCAGAAAGATCAGCATGGTCACGAAGACCAGGATCACCGCGCCCCCGAGCGTGAGGGCGACATCGCGGATCGAGATGGTGATGAACTGTGCCGTATCGAAGGGTACGAACCAGGAGACGCCGGGCGGGAAGGCGTGCGCCAGCTGGGTCATGCGCGCCTTCACGTCACGCTCGACCTGAAGCGCATCCGCGCCGGGCAGTCCGTTGATGCTGAATCCGGCGATCGGCGCGTTGTCGATGCGCAGGTCGTGGCCGAACTGGAAAGGTGCGAGCTGGACCTCGGCCACATCCTTCAGGCGCACGGTCGTGCCGTTCGTGTCCGCGCGCACGATGATATTCGCGAATTGATCGGGCGAAGTGAATCGGCCGAGCGTGCTCACCGTGAGCGAAAGTTGCTGTCCGGGCACGGAGGGCATCGCGCCGATCGAGCCCGCCGCGACCTGCACGTTCTGGTCCTGCACGGCGGCGAGGACCTGCGTGGGCGAGAGCCCGTAGGCATGCAGCTTGTCGGGATTGAGCCAGATGCGCATCGCATATTCCGAGCCCCACTGCTGGGCGGAGCCGACCCCGTCGAGCCGCGTGATCTGATCGATCACCTGGGAGGCGAGGATGTTGTTGAGCGCCCAGGAGTCGAGCCGGCCGTCATCGGACCGCAGCGCGACGACCAGGATCTGGCCCCCGGAGGTCTGCTTGAATACCGAGATGCCTTGCTGGTTGACCTCCGCGGGCAGGCGCGGCTCGGCGAGCTGCACGCGCGCCTGGGTCTGCACGGCGGCGATGTCGGGGTTGGTGCCGGGCTCGAAAGTGAGCGTGATCTGCGAGCTGCCCTGCGAGTTGGAGGTGGAGGTGAAGTAGAGCAGGTGGTCGAGGCCGGTCAGGTTCTGCTCGATCACCTGGGTCACCGTCTGCTCGACCGTCTGGGCGTTGGCGCCCGGATAGGTCGCGTTGATGGCGACCTGCGGCGGAGCGATGTCCGGGTAGGCCTCGATCGGGAGGCGGCTGATCGAGATGAGACCGCCGAGCGTGATCAGAATCGCGATGACCCAGGCAAAGACCGGGTGATCGATGAAGAAGCGTGCCATGGCTGCTCGGGAGCGGGGTTCGGCCTAGGGGCGGGGGGGGCCTAGCCCCGCGGCTCGGTCGCCCCGGCGATCTTCGGGGTCTCGGGCGAGTAGGGCACGGCCCGCGCGACCGTGCCGGGCTTCACCTTGTCGACGCCGGAGACGATGACCTCATCGCCCTCGCTCAGGCCTTGCGTGACGATCCAGTCGGCACCGGACATGGCCTCGGCCTGCACGCGCTTGAGCGCCACTTTGCCGTCGTCGCCGACGACCTGCACG
>JASHTA010000361.1 GCA_030040795.1 Gammaproteobacteria bacterium
CGCTTCAGGCGGCAGATAGCGACCGGCTTCGCCTCCACGCGAGCCCGGCGGCAGGCGGGCTCGCAGGGGCGATCGCACACCCGTCCGAGAATGGCGGGAAAGACGTTCGATTGCCGGTTCACCATGTAGGCGTCGGTGAAGCGGCCCTGCGCGATCAGCCGGATGTATTCCGGAACGTCAGTGTGAGCTGGGCAGGCCCATTGGCAGTCGACAACACGGTGATAGTAGTCGGGGTGAGACGTGTCTGTGGGTTGCATGGGGTGCAGTGTTCGCCTACCAGGGACCCGCTGCAGTGCAGGGACCCTCAGTATAGAGCTAGTGCACCGCACAAGCATGGCCCCTTCGGGCCGCTCGCGGACTCCTTATACTGACCGCCTATGTCAGATCCTGTTCCCACCGAGATCAAGCTGCGGACCCGGTCCCGCCAGCTCGAAGTGGTCTTCGACGACGGCCGCCGCTTCGAGCTGCCGTTCGAGTACCTCCGCGTGCATTCGCCGTCCGCGGAAGTGAAGGGCCATGGCCCCGGCCAGGGAGTACTCGTCATGGGGAAGGAGAACGTCGGAGTCACGGCGATCGAGCCGGTCGGGCGGTACGCCGTCAAGCTCGTGTTCGACGACGGCCACGACACCGGGCTCTACAGCTGGAAGTACCTCTACGAGCTGGGGAGCGAGCGTGACCGCAAGTGGGCGGACTATCGCGCGCGGGTGAAAGCGAGCCGCGCATCGGAGGAGCCGGCATCGGGGCCGGCATTGGGGCCGGCATTGGGGCCAGTATCGGCGCCGGCTGCGGCGCCATCGCACAAGGCGCCCTCGCGGACATGACATATGTCCGTGGATAGGCAGACCCCGCGCGGATGCAAGAGGCCCTGCGACGAGCCCCACGGCCGGCCGAAGCCGGAAAAAAAGAGGGGCCGAGCGGTGTGGCTCGGCCCCAGATGTTTCAAGACCCCCGTTTGTTGCGACCGCCCCGCGACTTGCGTCGCCCGAGCGATCCGGGGGATTCTGCGCAGCCTCCGCCGCAAATTGCAAGCGAACCTTACAAGCTGGGCTGCGGTTGCCGACTTGACCGTGGCGAGAGGCCGTCCGGCATGCAGCGGGAGGCGATCCGACATGCAGATTGAAGCGTCATGACCGACGAGCCGCTCGCGGATTTCGGGTTCCAGCGCGTGCCGCGGCGCCAAAAGGCGCAGCGCGTCCGTGGCGTGTTCGATTCCGTCGCAGACCGCTACGACCTGATGAACGATCTGATGTCGGGAGGACTGCACCGTCTCTGGAAGCGGTTCACGCTCGACCTTGCAGGGCTGCGTCCGGGGCAGCGCGCGCTCGATGTGGCGGGCGGCACCGGCGATCTAGCGGCCGGCCTCGCCCGCCAAGTGGGCCGCGGCGGCCTCGTCATACTGACCGACATCAATGCAGCCATGTTGGGCCGCGGGCGCGACCGCTTGACCGATGAGGGCGTCGTCGACAACGTGCGCTATGCGCAAGCCAACGCGGAGAGCCTGCCTTTCGCCGAGAATAGCTTCCACTGCGTCACGATCGGGTTCGGCTTGCGGAACGTGACCGACAAGCAGGCCGCGCTCGCCTCGATGCGCCGCGTCCTGAAGCCGGGCGGACAGCTCCTCGTCCTCGAGTTCTCCCACCCCGTGCCGGCGCTGAGCCCGCTCTACGATGCCTACTCCTTCCGCATCCTGCCCTGGCTCGGCAAGCTCATCGCCCGCGACGAGGCGAGCTACCGTTATCTCGCCGAGTCGATCCGGATGCATCCGAACCAGGAGGAGCTGCTCGCCATGATGCGGCAGGCGGGCCTCGAGGACTGCCGCTATCACAACCTCAGCGCAGGCATCGTCGCCGTCCACCGCGGCTACAAGTACTAACTTCCGCGTCGACTGGGTTCCGCGTCGACTGGATTCCACATCGACCGGGTTCCGCGCCGGCCGACGCTCGCCCGCGGATGCCGGCCTACGCCGGATAGAGCATCACCGAGCGCCTCTCCTCCTGCCACGACCTCTCATCCGGCAGCGTGAGCGCGTCGAGGTCCGCGGGCACGGCCACCGGATCGTCTATCCACGAGCGCAGCAGCTCCCCGCCGTTGATCAGGTCGAAGGCGAGCCGATCCGTCTCGTACTCGTAGGGGAAGTCCCGCCAGATCGGGTCGTCGCTGCGCAAGCGGCGCAGCGCCTTCAGTGCGAGGGCGACGAGCCGCCAAGGTCGAAACGCCTCATGGTCATAGCCAGGGTCGTCGACATGGATCTGGATGCCCGCGCAGAGCTTCGCGGCGTGCTTGTGGAACGTCGGCTCGAACCAGCATGCGCGGAGGCGACAGCCGCGAAGCCACTGGGGCGCGAGCGCATGCATCTCGGACAGGAGGGCGGCGGGGTCGATGTCCGGCGCGCCGAGCAGCTCGAGAGGGCGCGTCGTGCCTCGGCCTTCCGACAGAGTCGTGCCTTCTATCATCACCGTCCCCGGGTAACAGCGGGCCATCGACAGGCTCGCGGCGTTGGGGCTGGGGTTCACCCAGCTGCGCTCGCCGAGAGGCCAGCCGTATCCAGGCGGTCGCGATGGGCTCCAGCCCTCCATCGCGACCACCTGGCAGTCCACATCGAGGCGCAGGGTGCGCACGAACCACCGCGCGAGCTCACCGAGCGTCAAGCCGTGGCGCATCGGCAGCGCGCCCGCGCCGACGAAGCTCTCCCAGCCCGGCCGCAGTCGCAGGCCCTCGACCGGCCTGCCGGCGGGATTCGGCCGATCGAGCACCCAGACCGATTTCGCGTGACGGGCCGCCTCCTCCAGGACGTAGCGCAGCGTGGTGATGAAGGTGTAGATGCGGCAGCCCACGTCCTGCAGGTCGACCAGCATCGTGTCGAACGCGCTCATCATCTGCGGCGTGGGACGGCGCACCGTGCCGTAGAGGCTGAACACCGGAATCCCGAGCGCCGGATCCTCGAAGTCCGCAGACTCGATCATGTTGTCCTGCTTGTCGCCACGCAGGCCGTGTTGCGGTCCGAACGCCGCCGAGAGTGTGATGTCGCCACAGGAAGCGAGCGCGTCGAGGGAATGAGTCAGATCCTGTGTGACGGCCGCCGGATGCGCGAGCAGTGCCACGCGGCGCCCCGCGAGCGGACGGCGCAGCGAGGGATCCGAGAGCAGGCGATCGATGCCGAATTTCATCGCGTTAGATTTGAAGCGCGAAGCCGCGCGGATCGTGAAAGTCGGGCTTGCCCGGCGGATGCTCGAGCGCCCAGTACGAGAGGCTGCCGCTCGACTCCTCGATCACCGCCGCGAGCGCGATGCGTGCAGAGGCGCCGCCTCGAAGACTCGTCAAGCAAACGGCGGCATCGATCGTGATTCCGCTCACGCCTCGCTCGATGGCGATGGCCGGCGCCTCGATGTCCTCGGCGACGGCCATGCCGTTGCGGTAGGCGGTAAAGGCGTAGCTGGCCCACTCCCCCGACGGCGAGAAATTGAGCTCGAGATAGGCAGGTCCCGGATCCGGAGCGATGAAGGCCTCGAAGCAGGTGTGCCGCCACAGGCCCTCCGCGCGGCGCGCCGTGCGCGGTGCAGGAAGACGCATCCGGCTCATGTCGCCCTCGAGCGAGTAGGTCAGAGTCAGCATCCCGTCGGGAGCTCTCACCACCCGGGCCTCGATCGCCCTCACGGCATCGGAGGGCGCGGAAGGATGGGACGCGAGGGCCAGCGTGTGCGCCCGGATCGAGCTCATAGGATGATACTAACGCAGGCATCGCACCCCATAAATTGCTACTGTACGCTTGCGGTCCGCACCCGTGCGGGCGGCCCGCCCCGTTCGGCTTCTGTCGGCTCATGCTTGCCACGACGATCGAGAACATCCTGAATCGCGGTCTGCCGCGTTCACCGCGCGCGCGGGAGCTTTGTGCGCAGATCGCCGGACGCCGCGTTGCCGTCGAGGTCCGAGGCGTGGCCGACTTCGTGATCTCCTCCGACGGGAACGGCCTCAAAATCGCGTGGGGCCGCGCCAGCGCCGCTACTGGCACCGGTGCCGGTGCCGGTGCCGATCCAGGCGCCGATCCAGGTGCCGATCCAGGTGCCGATCCCGGTGCCAACGCCGACGCGCGCGTGAGCGGCGGTCCGCTCGCGCTCCTCGCTCTAGCCGGATCGGACGCCTCCACGACCCTGCGCCGCGCCGATGTGCAGCTCGAAGGGGATGCCGATGTCGCGGAGCGGTTCCACGAGCTCCTGCGGCTTCTCAGGCCGGATCTGGAAGAGGAGCTCGCCCTGGCCATCGGGGACGTGCCGGCTCATGAGATCTCGCGGTTTGCGCGCGCAACCCTCGGCTGGTGCCGCCACGCCGCGGAGACGACTCTTCGCAATCTCGCGGAATACCTCGCTCACGAGCGCGGCGACCTCGTCTCGAGCTCCGAGGGCCGGCAGCTCCTCACAGGAATCGATGCCGTGCGGGAGGACATCGACCGGATCGAGGCGCGCATCGACGTTCTCGCACGGCAGATCCAGGCCGCACCGCATCCAGGACGGCTGGCGCGGCAGGAGACGCGCGAAGCGTGAACATCGGAGCGGCCTTTGAGCGGGAGGCGATCCCGTGAGAGTGCGCGTGCTCGCGCGGCTCTTCCAGATTCAGCGCGTGCTGCTCAAGTACGGGCTCGACGACTTCGTCCGCGCGACGCACCTGTACCGGCCGGTACGGCTGCTGGTCCTCCTCTCGCCCGGCATCGGGCGCACGCGGCGGCGGCGCTTGAACCGCGCCGAGCGCTTGCGGCTCGCGCTGACGGAGCTCGGGCCGATTTTCGTGAAGTTCGGCCAGGCGGTCTCCACGCGCCGCGATCTGCTTCCGCCGGACATCGCCGACGAGCTCGTGAAGCTTCAGGACCGGGTACCGCCGTTCCCGGGCGAGATCGCGCGCGCGACGATCGAGCGCGCTCACGGCCGCCCGGTCCAGGAGCTGTTCAAGGAGTTCGACGAGGCGCCCCTTGCGGCCGCATCCATCGCGCAGGTGCACGCGGCGCGGCTTCCCGACGGGAAAGAAGTCGTCGTGAAGGTGCTGCGCCCCGACATGCGCGCGGTCATCGAGCGGGACCTGGAGGTGCTCTATGCGCTCGCGCGCCTCGCGGAGAAGTATTGGCCCGAGGGGCGCCGGCTGCGCCCGATCGAGGTCGTCGCCGAATACGAGAAGACCGTGCTCGATGAGCTCGACCTGATGCGCGAAGCGGCGAACGCCGCCCAGCTGCGGCGCAACTTCGCCGGGTCCGACCTGCTCTACGTGCCCGAGATCTACTGGGACTATTGCCGCGCGAATGTCATGGTCATGGAGCGCATCCGCGGCATTCAAATCAGCGACATGGCCCGGTTGCGCGAAGCGGGCACGGACATCGCGAAGCTCGCGCAGAACGGTGTGCGGATCTTCTTCACGCAGGTGTTCCAGCACAACTTCTTCCACGCGGACATGCATCCGGGGAACATCTTCGTGCTGGTGGACGATCCGGCCAATCCGCGCTATGCCGCAGTGGACTTCGGCATCGTCGGCACGCTCGACCCGCGCGATCAGCGCTATCTCGCGGACAACTTCCTCGCCGTATTCGACCGCGACTACCGGCGCGTCGCGACGCTCCACGTCGAATCCGGATGGGTGCCGCCGCAGACCCGGGTCGACGAGATGGAATCGGCCGTGCGCACGGTCTGCGAGCCGATCTTCGACCGGCCGCTGAAGGACATCTCCTTCGGCCACATCCTGCTGCGGCTGTTCGAGATCTCCCGGCGTTTCAACATGGTGATCCAGCCGCAGCTCGTGCTGCTTCAGAAGACGCTTCTCAACATCGAGGGGCTCGGTAGGGAGCTGTATCCCGAGCTCGACGTGTGGAACACCGCGAGCCCGATTCTCAGGGAATGGATGCGCGAGCGCATGAGCGGCCGGACGCTCTTGCAGAGCCTCCGCGCGCAGCTCCCCGAGCTCGTCGAGGCGGCGCGAGCGCTCGCTCCGCTTGCCAAGGGTGCCGCGTACCGCATGCAGAACGGCAACTTGCGCCTGAAACTCGACCTGTCGGAGATCGAGACGCTGCAGCGCTCGCTCCGCGAGTCGAGCCGCCGCCGCGAGAGCACGGCCGTCGGCGCCGCCATTCTTTTCGGGGGGCTCGTCTGGCTCGGCATGGGCCGGGCGGCCGACTGGCCGGGCTGGGCCATGCTCGCCATTGGTGCGGCGTGGGTGCTGTTCGCGAGGCTCGGCTAGGTTCCGAACCGCTCCGCAGTGTGAGCTGAGCCATGAATTGCGGATACGGCCTCATGTGCCGGTGGACGGCAATGCAGCGGTAGGTTAGCCTGCTTTCGCCCCTTCCCGATTCCTTCCCTATGCAATCTGCCCGTTCGCTCACCGAAGGCTCGATCAGCCACAGACTGTTCTTCTTCGCGATGCCGATCCTGCTCGGCAACGTGCTGCAATCGCTCGACGGCTCCGTGAATTCCGTATGGATCGGCCGCTTCCTCGGCGAGGCGGCGCTCACGGCCAGCTCCAACGCGAACGTGGTGCTCTTCCTGATGCTCGGCGCGCTGTTCGGCGCGTCTCTCGCGTCGACGATCCTGATCGGCCAGTATCTCGGCGCGCGGAGGCTTCACGATGCAAAGCGCGTCGTCGGCACCAGCACGAGCTTCTCCGTCGCGATCGCCATCGTCATGGGCGCGGTCGGCTGGGTGGCCTGCGAGCCGCTGCTCGAGGCGATGAAGACTCCGCCCGAGGCGCTGCCGCTCGCCGTCGCCTACATGCGCGTCATCTTCCTGTCGCTGCCCTTCCTCGTGCTCTACATCTTCGCCACTTCGGTGCTGCGAGGCGCAGGCGACTCGAAGACGCCGCTTTACTTCCTGATCCTGAACGTCGTGCTCGACATCGGGCTCAATCCGCTGCTCATCTTCGGATGGGGCCCGGTGCCGCGGCTCGGCATCGCGGGCTCCGCGCTCGCGACACTCTCGGCCCAGGCCATCGCGCTGACCGCGCTCATCGTTCATCTCTATCGGCGCAAGAACTCGCTGTGCCTCTACGGGGAGGAGCTCGAGCTGCTGCGAGTGGACTGGGGAATCGTCGCAACGCTAGTCACCAAGGGCGTCCCGATGGCGTTGCAGATGATCGTCGTCTCCCTGAGCGGGGTGCTGATGATCACGCTCGTCAATCGCTTCGGCATCGACACGACGGCCGCGTTCGGTGCGGCGCTGCAAGTGTGGAATTACGTGCAGATGCCGGCCTTCGCCATCGGCATGGCCGTCTCCTCGATGGTCGCGCAGAACATCGGCGCGCGGAAATGGGACCGCGTCGCCTCCACCGCCCGGGTCGGCGTGATGTACCAGCTCGCGCTCACGACGTTCCTCGTCGTGGTGATCGTCGTGCTGAGCGCCCAGGCGCTCGGGCTGTTCCTGCCGCCCGACTCGGCGGCGCTGCGCGTCGCCGTGCACCTCAATCGCATCGGCGCCTGGAACTACATCTTCTTCGGCGTCGCCCTGGTGCTGCTCGGCGTCGTGCGCGCCAACGGGGCGGTGGTGCCTCCGCTCATCGTCCTGGTCTGCGCGCTCCTTTGCGTGCGCTTCCCGCTCGCGCTCGCGCTGCTGAAGCACCTCGGCGCCGATGCGATCTGGTGGAGCTTCCCGCTGTCCTCGTTCGTCTGTCTGATACTCGGCGTGCTCTACTACAAGTTCGGCGGCTGGCGCGAGGCGCGCATGATGGAGCCCGAGACGGCAGCGAGGGTCGCGAGCGAGCAGATCGGCGCGGGCTGAGCTACGCGCCGGCGGCGCGTCCACGGCTAGAATGAGGCATGGGCGTCGCTTCCCCCGCATGCGTGCACCTTCCCGGGATCCTCTACGGCACCGCGTGGAAGAAGGGCGACACCGAGCGGCTGGTCCGGACCGCCATCGCACAGGGATTTCGCGGCGTTGACACCGCCTGCCAGCCGCGCCACTACGATGAGGCTGGCGTCGGAGCAGGCGTTGCCGCGTGCCTTGGCCCCGCGCTCGCCCGCGCCGATCTGTATCTACAAACGAAGTTCACACCGGTCCCGGGCCAAGATCCAGCGAGGATTCCGTACGATCCGGATGCGCCGCTCGCCGAGCAGATCGCGCAGTCCTGCGCGGTCTCCCTGCGGAACCTTCAGACCGATTATCTCGATTGCCTCATTCTGCACTCGCCTCTCGCCACCGAGCGGCAGACTCTTCAGGCGTGGCAGGCGCTCGAGTCCCTGGTGGACCGCGGGCAGGTCCGCCGGCTCGGTCTCAGCAACTGCTACCATCTCGATCAGCTGCAGACTCTGTGCCGTGCGGCTCGCATCCTGCCCGCCGTGCTTCAGAACCGTTTCTACGCCGACACGGGCTACGACCGCGACATTCGCGCGTTCTGCACCGGTGCGCGCATCGTCTATCAGAGCTTCTGGACGCTGACGGCCAATCCGCAGCTGCTCGGCCACGCGGTGATCCAGTCACTCGCCTCCCGCTACGTGCGCACGCCCGCTCAGATCCTCTTCCGGTATCTGAATCAAAGCGGCGTCGTGCCCCTCGTCGGAACCCGCTCCGAGGCCCACATGCGCGAGGACCTGGCGATCTTCCAGTTTGCGCTCACGGACCGCGACCGCCGGGCGATCGACCAGATCCTGCAAGACTGAGGAGGCCCGCACCCGTCAGCCGCGCCCGTCAGCCGCGCCCGTCAGCCGCACCCGCGCAGCGCGGCGAGCCAGGTCGCCGGATCGCCTCCTTGCTCGAGCACCTCGACGAGCGCGGACCCGACGATGACGCCGTCCACATGTCCACGAAGCCGCGCAACCTGCTCTGCGTTGCGAATGCCGAAACCCGCGCACACGGGAATCCTC
>JASHTA010000362.1 GCA_030040795.1 Gammaproteobacteria bacterium
GTCGCGCCCGGCAGATACTCCGTGCTGAAGCATCCCGGCGCCGGATCGCTGGGATTGCAGAGCGCAGGCTGCGTGACACCGTCTGTTCCGGCCCCAACCGTCACTTCCACCCAAGAGAACAGATTGCCGTTGCACCCGGACGGATTCTCGGGCGTCGAGCGCTCGAGACTGCAGTTCAATTGCTGCCACATCTGATAGAAGCGGTGAACGGGGCTCTGAGCGTAATCGTCGTAAACGAAGGTCGTGCCGTTGGTCAGCTGAAAGGGGCCGGCCGGGAGGGTACTCACGTTGGCGATCCGCTGATCCGGTGTTTGGGAGGTCTGGCCCGTGCCGCCCGTCAGCAGGTACGGATAGTAGGACTGCGGCAAGCCGCTTTCCGACTGCTCGGCCAGGGTGAGGCTCGCGGTGCACTGGCTGATCGGCGTGCTCAAGCTGCACTCGTTCGGAATGTAGGAGACCTTGGGGCCGCCGACGAGCGGCGCCGGCAGCTGATCGTGCGGAAATTGCTGTGTCGGAGGGCTCAGCAGGAACGGATCGGCCGAGCCCATGTCCGTGGCGGCGAGCTGGTGCGCCTTCTCGAAGTTCGGGCCCGGAACCGCATCCTTGTCGGCGTCGAGCGCGACGATGCCCTCGGAGAGCAGGTTATGAATCGTGACGCCCGGCTTCTTCGGCACGAAGGTCGCGAACACATGATCGAAGCTGCGATTCTCGCCGATGATGACGATGACGTGCTTGATCGGCGTTGCGGTGTCGTTGTCCGGCGACGGGGCCGCGGCGCTCGCGATGACGGGTCCGATCGACAGCTGCAATATCGCCAGCGAGCCGAGCCCGGCGCGCAAGCCGTGCAGCAAGTGCGACCCGATGGATGGGGTGCTCATATGTCTCTCCCTCCTTACACATTGAGACCGGTCGTTTCCGGCATCGGCCTTTTTAGTGAGGGATTGTTGCCGCGATGTGATCGGAAGATGAACGCTGCGCGCCGGTGCCGGTGCTGGCGTCCGCGCCAGTGCCGGCCGGCTCGGCGTTGTGAGCTTCGGGAGGAGCGTCGGCGGGCACGACGCGGATGATTCCCATCATGCCGCCGTCCTCGTGATCGAGAAGATGGCAGTGATAGACGAACGTGCCGACCGTGTTGGGATCGCGAAAATCCATCCGCAGCCGCACGCTCGGATACTCGAGCGTCCTGCCGTTGTAGTAAGGCACGTTGACCGTGTCGCGCAGGAACGGCTCGTGCACCGGAACGCCGGACCAGTCCACGAGCTCGAAATGAAGCTGATGAATATGAAAGGCGTGCAGCTCGGGGGAGCGATTCTCGATGATCCAGTCCTCGACCTCGCCCTGCTTGACGACGATGTTCGGCACGGGCGAGTTGGGATCGAAGGGCTTCGGCGTCTGCCCATCCACGGTGATGTAGAAGGCGACCGCGCTGGTCGGGTCGTTGGGATTTTGAAGCTTCTCCGAGAAATAGAGCCGTCGTACGCGCACGGGCTTCACGTCTCCCAGCCAAGGCAGCGTGGGAGGAGGCAAGGGCTTCGGATGGGCGGGCAGCCTCGATTGCGGCTCCGGCGCATCGCTCGCGGCGATGATCGAGGCCAGGGCGCGGTTCGGATCGTTCTCGCCCCCCGGCCCGGTGTTCACGGTTCGGGTCACGAGCAAGCCGGGGACGCCGAGCGGAGGGCCTTCGACGACGAACTCCGCCCTCGCACCCGGCGGAAGACCGATGTGATTCACCCGGACCTTGGCCGGCGCCGGGCTTCCTCCATAGCGAATGGGGATGCCGTCGATTGCGACGACGCCGAGCGGCTGAGGGGCGCCACGGTACAGCACCGCGAGATTGAGGTAAGTGATCGCCGAAGCGTTGAGCACTCGCCAGAGCTCGCGCTCGCGCGGCTTCATCGTGAGGCGTGCCGGTGGGTAATCGGGATACGGCACCGGTACGAAGTTGATCGACAGGTCCTTCGCGGGGCGGCCAAAGCCTGTGCCGTTGTTGGCGGAGTCTCCGTCGCGGTCGATGAATAGCTTCGGGACGACGGGCTCGGATTTCGACGGCGGGGCATCGGGATTGAGCAAGTCCTGGTCACGGATGACGAGCACTCGCTCGGGCAGACCGGCCAGCGTCGGATCGGCTCGCTCGATGCCCTCGATGATCAGCGCGCCGGAGGCTCCCCCGAGCACCTGCACCTCGCTGAAGCCGTGAATGTGAGGGTGGTACCAATACAGACCCGGCGGCTCATTCGCCGGAATGCGGAAGCGATACTCGAACGGCGGATCGCCGGGCTCGATCGATGTTTTGAGTACGTCGTCTTCGTGGCACACGGGCGGCACGGTCAGTCCGTGGAAGTGAAGGTTCGTGGAGACGGCGGTCATCGCGCCGCGAGTGCACGGGTCGGAGGCAGCCTTCTGCATCGACATCTCCATCGCCGGCCCATGCATTGTCGCCATCCCGTGCGTCATCGCCGGGGCGTGCGCAGTCGCGGGTCCATATATTGCGCGCGCGCCTCCGACGGTCGTGTCGAGGTCGGTCAGGTCGTCCGTGAGATGCAGGATGAGAAGGTCGCCGGGATGCAGCCGCAGCGTCGGGGACTGTGTCCCATCGGGAAGCAGGTAGCAGTAGCGAACCGAGCCGTCTTTTTCCTGGAAGTCGTGGATGCTGAGGTCGAGCTTCAGGACGCCGTGGCGGCTGCGCAGATCCTTGGGCTCCGGTACGGCGCCGCCGGGAGCCGGACGTGGGCACCCGTGTGGCAACACTCTTGCCGCGGAGATCGCAGAGCCGGCGGCCGCAAGATGCCACGCGGCTCTGACCGGAGCGAGCGGCTCTGCAAGTCCGAGGGCGAGGAGAAGCAGGCCGGGGATCGCTACGCAGCGATCTGCCGATCGATGAGTTGCTCGGTGCCCCGCGCTACGTACCGCGGGCGGTGCACGCCCCGGCAGGCACGATGAAGATTCCTGCATGCCCGACAGCTTCCTCGCGCGTTCCTCGCGCTCTGCGGCATCGACGCGGAAAGCGGGGCAGGCTAAGCGCGTGTCCTTACAAGCCGATGACAGCCGCGAATGCCTCGCGTCGCCACCAAACCGTCACGAACCGCACGTAGGCTGCCCACTCTGCCCGCCGCCGCGAGCCGATTGGGAGCGCGAGCGCAGCGCTCGAGCTCTCGAAGCACGTATGAGACATCGCCTCATTCCCGCCGCGTTGGCCCTCGTCAGCTTTCTCGTGACGCTCACGATTCTCTCGCTGCAGGAAGGCCGCTGGTCCTTTGGCGCAGCCTCAACTCACTCGAACGCGGCTCGGTCCGCCGGGCAGGAGAGGATCGTCCCGCGCGTACTGCCGAGAGCCAGCCGCTCGTGGAGCACCGTGCGGCCCGTGACGCCGAGTCCGCACTCGTCGCAGACGAGTCTCCCGGCGGCCACGGCGGTCACGGCGGTTGCGCCGGTCACGGCGGTCACGACGGTCGCGCCGGCGAGCGGCGGAGAGTATCTCGCGGAGAGGACCCGAGAAGCGGCTCACAGCGCGAGAGCCCACTGAGCTCGGTGCCCTCTGAGCTTGAGCCCATTGAGCTCGAGTCCAGGTGGCGCAAGGCCGCCTGGAGCAGCCCGTCACAGCTCGGGCTGTGACGCGAGACTGCGCAGCGGTTTCAGCAGCCCGGCGTAAGTCACGGCGCCGAGTAGCGCCAGACACGCGCAGACCGTGGACGTGGCGTAGCCGATCGCCGCCGGTCCCGCGAAGAAGCGCTGCGAAACGAGCACGACCAGAACGGGGCCGAGGGACAGGCCGAGAATACCCGTGAGCATGAAGTTCACCGCCGAGACCACGGCCATTGCGGCGGACGGCGTCACCATGGAGAGCGCGAGGAGGGCGAACGGAAAATAGACATGCACGAGCAGGATGTAGAGCCCGATCATCAGCCAGGTCAGGGCGGCGCTCGGCATGTGGAATATGGCGCTCGCAATGCCGGCGAGGATGACAAATACGACGGTGCCGATCACGGCGACCGCGTTCCTCGTGCCCCGCTGAGTGAGCCGGTCCACGAGCCACCCCGAGCCGTAGATGCCGATGCTCGAGAGCACGAGAATCATCAAACCGAGGTGCACGCCGATCGAGGCGAGGCTGAGATGCCACGTCCGTTCCATCGCCGTGGGTATCCAGGGATAGAAGGAATAAGCCATCAGCGACGCGAGCACGTTGGTCAGGTAGATGAGGGCATAGAGACGCCAGTGCCGGCCGATATAACGGAATACCGGCGTGATGCCTGGCCCCGCCTTGCGGCCGGCACGAGGCGGCTCGTGCACCGCGGTCATCGCGGCGATGACGGGCAAACCCGCGAGGGCCACGATGAGGAGCGTGATCTGCCAAGCATGCAGCGTGCCGAGCAGCGGTACGTGAAAGTTGCGGCCCGCCATGAGCGTGATGACACCGGCACCGAGCAACGAGGCCGTGGCGGAGCCGAAAGTCGTGCCGAGCGAGAACACGCCGAAGGCACGCCCGCGGTGGGAGGGTGAGAACGCATCGGCGATCATCGACGCCGCTGCGGGAGCGAGTGTCGCCTCGCCGATTCCGACGCCGACGCGTCCGATGAACAGCTGAGCGGGGCTCGACGCGAGACCGCTCAGCAGCGTCGCGACGGACCAGCACGCGATTCCGCCGATCACCAGTCTGTGCCTGTTGGCCCGGTCGGCGAGCAAGCCGAAGGGCACGCCGAGCAGGGAGTAGAGCAGGCCGAAGGCGAACCCGA
>JASHTA010000363.1 GCA_030040795.1 Gammaproteobacteria bacterium
TCAGCATCGTCGTGCCCTGGGTCTATCTCGCGCTGGTGCTGTGCGTACTCGTCGGCATCCGGATGCGGCCCGCAGAGCCCATCGAGCATGGCGCACCGTCCCCGCTCGGCACTCTCTACCGGTGGGCACTCGCCCTCAGGCCCTGGACGATGATCGAGGTGTTCCTCCTTGGCGCATGCGTCGGCTACAGCCGCATGCAAACGGTCGCGTTCGTGAGCATCGGCACGGCGGGCTGGTGCCTGATCGCCGCCACCCTGCTGCTGCTCCTCGTCGATGCCGTGCTCGATGACCACGCCATCTGGCAGGCGTTGCCCGTTCCGCGCGCGCCCGCTGCGGCGGCCATCGCGAGTATCGAGCGGGCGACGCTCGCAGCAAACGCCGGCCGGCCGGCTCCCGCGTGCCGCGTTTGCCATCTCGTGGCACCGGAGGCGCATGCCGGCGATCGCTGTCCGCGCTGCCGTGCGCTTCTCGCCGTACGCAAGCCGGTGTCCATACAGCGGACGTGGGCCCTGGTGCTTTGCGGCTTTCTCCTTTTCGTCCCCGCCAACCTGCTGCCTGTCGTGAGCGTCGAGCAGTTCGGGCGAGTCGTCCCGAACACGATCCTCGGCGGAGTGCTCGAGCTGCTGCACGATGGACTCTGGCCGCTTGCGGTCATCGTCTTCACGGCGAGCATCACGATACCGCTTGCGAAGCTCTGCGGGCTCAGCTGGAATCTGTTCCTCACCCAGCGGCGCTCGGCGCGGTTTCTGGTGGGCAGGACACGCCTGCACAGGGTGATCGACGTCGTCGGACGCTGGTCAAACATCGATGTCTTCATGGTCTCCATCGTGGTCGCGCTGGTCCAGTTCGGCGAGCTCACCCGCGTGCGGGTCGAGAACGGCATGATCGCGTTCGCAGCCGTCGTGATCGTGACGATGATCGCCGCCCGGTCCTTCGACAGCCGGCTGATGTGGGACGCGGCGGGAGAGCAGGCGTGACGAGCGGCAGCGGCGAGCGGGATCGCGGGCCGGGAGGCGGCAGGCGGGAGGGTCCGCAAGACCCGGATGGCCGGGACGCGCCGGAGCCCGGAGCCGCTGCGAGCCCTCCGAGCGGCGCGGCACGCAACGATGCCGCGCTGCGACCCCACTCGTGGCTCTCTTGGGTGTGGCTCGTACCCGTCATCGCTGCGTGCGTCGTGCTGTGGCTCGCATGGCGCAGCCTCGCGGAGAGAGGTCCGCAGATCACGATCGCGTTCACGGACGCCGGAACGCTTCAGCCGGGGCAGACCCCGATCAAATACAAGGGCGTCAATGTCGGTATCGTCGAGTCCGTCGGACTGACGCCCGATGTGTCGAGGGTGCTGGTGCACGCGCGGATGACGCGCGCGATCGAGCCCTACCTCGCGACCGGCGCGCGCTTCTGGATCGTGCAGCCGCGTGTCGGCGCTCAAGGGATCTCGGGCCTCACGACCCTCGTCTCCGGCGCCTACATCGAGATGTACCCGGGCCGGGGCGAGGCGCAGCGCGAGTTCACGGGGCTCGCCGAGCCTCCGGTGCTGCAGCCGGACACGGCCGGAACGTTCTTCACGCTCCTCGCCCCGGATGTCAGCGGCCTCATTCCGGGCGCTCCCATCACGTTTCGCGGCGTGCCGGTCGGCGAGATCGAAGGCTCACAGCTCGCGCCCTCGGAGACGCAAGTCGAGATCTATGCGTTCGTGCGTGCCCCGTACGATCGCCTGGTGCACCCCGAGACGCGTTTCTGGGACGTAGCGGGCATCGACCTCACCGCCGGGCCGGAGGGGCTGCAGGTGCGGCTGAGCTCGTGGCAGCAGCTGCTTGCGGGAGGTGTCGCGTTCGATACGCCCGTGCAGGTCATGTCCGAGGCTTCAAGCCCGAGCAGCAGCGTCTTCCGGCTGTATGAGAGCCGCAGCGAAGCGCTCCGCTACCCCCGGGGCAAGCCGCTCAACTACAGGGTGGAGTTCGCGCAGAACGCGCGCGGCCTTCAGAAGGGCACGCCGGTCGAGCTCGAGGGAGTCGCTGTGGGCGTGGTGACGGAGACCGAGCTGCTCTACGACCGGCGCCGGCAGTCGCTCTCCACGATCGCGACGCTCGCAATCGACAGCACGGCCCTCGACATACCAGGGGTCCCGGCCACGGCGACCGCTGAACAGGCGGACGCCGTCGGCGCCGCGATCGAGAGCCTCGTCGCGCGCGGGCTGCGCGCCCGGCTCATCTCCTCGAGCCTGCTCACCGGATCGAAGGTCATTGCCCTCGACATGGTCGACGGCGCGCCGCGTACGAGCATGCGCCAAGTCGCCGGGCTGGCCGAGCTGCCCACCGCGCCGGCGGCCGACATCGACGAAATCCTGCAGAGCCTTCAGAACACGGTGGAGCGCATCGATCGGGCGACGGCCGGTCCGCAGTTGAGTCATGCGCTGTCGCAGCTCGATGCCGCGCTCACGCATCTCAATCAGCTCAGCATCGCGCTGCAGCCCGAGACGCAGTCGCTCATCGGGAGCCTGCGCGATGCCGCATCGGCTGCGCAGCGCACGGCCGATGCGGCGGGGGCCGTTCTCGGCGCCAGCGGAACGCAGAACGTCGATCTGCCGCGCCTCATGCAGCAACTGACCGATGCGGCCCGCGCGGTCCGCGAGCTCGCCGACTATCTCGACCGGCATCCCGAAGCGCTGCTGCGCGGCCGGCGAGAATAGGACCCCGGGGAAGCCGCGGTGAGCCCGAGCGCCCTGATCCTGTCACGGCTGCAGTTCGCCTGGGTCATCGCCTGGCACATCCTGCTGCCGGCGTTCACGATCGGCCTCGCCTCCTACATCGCCGTGCTCGAGGTCCTCTTCTTCTGGCGGCGCGAGAAGATCTACCTCACGGTGTCGAGCTTCTGGACGAAGATCTTCGCCGTGTCCTTCGGCATGGGCGTCGTCTCGGGCATCGTGATGCCGTTCCTGTTCGGCACGAACTGGAGCCGTTTCTCGGATGCCACGGCGAACGTGCTCGCGCCCCTGTTCGCCTACGAGGGCCTGATGGCCTTCTTTCTCGAGGCGGCCTTCCTCGGCGTGCTGCTCTTCGGGCGCAAGCTCGTGCCGGCGTGGGCGCACGTCCTCGCGGCGCTGATGGTCGCGGGTGGCACTTTGCTCTCGGCGTTCTGGATTCTCGCCGCGAACAGCTGGATGCAGACGCCGGCAGGCTTCGAGCTCGTGAACGGACGATTCTTCCCGAAGGACTGGCTGCAGATCATCTTCAACCCCTCCTTCCCGTACCGGCTCGCGCACATGGTCGTGGCCTCGTACATCACGACCGCGCTCGTGGTGCTCGGCGTCGCCGCGTTCTATCTGCGCCGCAACCGCTTCCTGTCCGAATCGCGCCTGATGATGTCGATGGCGCTCGGGCTGCTCACGATCCTCGTGCCCCTGCAAGTGCTCATCGGCGATCTGCACGGCCGCAACACCCTCGAGTATCAGCCGGCCAAGCTCGCCGCGATCGAGGCCCGCTGGACGACGGCGAGCCACGTGCCGCTCACGTTGTTCGCTCTTCCGGACCGGCAAGCGGCGAAGAACCGCTACGCGCTCGACGTCCCCGACCTCGGCAGTCTCATCCTCACGCACGATCGGAACGGAACGGTACGCGGACTCGAGGACTGGCCGCGAAGCGAGTGGCCGCCGGTCGCCCTTCCCTTCTTCACCTTCCGGATCATGGTCGGCATTGCGGTTCTGATGCTGATCCTCGTCGTCGCGAGCTGGTGGTTGCGGGCGCGCGGGCGGCTCTACACGGCGCGCGGCTTTCTGCGGCTCTGCGAGCTCGCCTCTCCGCTCGGCTTTCTCGCCGTGCTCGCCGGATGGATCACGACCGAGGTTGGCCGGCAGCCCTGGACGGTGTACGGACTCCTGCGCACCGCCGACTCCGTCTCGCCCTCGCTGACCGGCACCGACGTAGCGTTGTCGCTCGCCGGCTATGCGGTGGTCTATCTCATCATCTATCCCGTCGGAATCCGGCACATGTACCGGACCGTGCAGCGCGGACCCTCCGGAGAGACGCAGCCCGAGCTCATCGAGAGCGGGCTCTCCGAGCGGCCGATCCAGGCGCTGCCCTCGGCGACCGCCACCGATCGCGAGACGCCGCCATGAGCGCGCTCATTCCCGATTTCGTGCCGCTCTGGACCCTCATCCTCGTCCTCGGCATTTTCTTCTACGTGCTGCTCGACGGATTCGACCTCGGCGTCGGCATTCTGTACGGCTTCGCCCCCGATGCGGCCTCGCGCGGCCTGCTCATGAACTCCATCGCGCCCATCTGGGACGGCAACGAGACCTGGCTCGTCCTCGGCGGCCTCGCGCTGCTTGCGGCGTTTCCCCTCGCCTTCAGCATCCTGCTGCCGGCCGTCTACTTTCCCGTGCTGGTGATGCTCCTCGCGCTGGTGTTCCGCGGCGTCGCGTTCGAGTTTCGCTACAAGGATGTCCCGCACAGAACGTTCTGGGATCACGCCTTCTCCTACGGGTCCGCGCTCGCCACGTTCTCCCAGGGCATCGTCATCGGTGCCTATATTCAGGGCTTCAAGATCGAAGGGCGGCAGTTCGCCGGCAGCTCGCTCGACTGCTTCACGCCCTTCTCGCTCTTCACCGGCGTGGCGCTGCTCTTCGGCTACGGTCTGCTCGGGGCCGGCTGGATCATTCTCAAGACGGAGGGGTCGCTTCAGGAGTGGGCCCGCCGCCAGGCGCGCCGGTGCCTGATCGGTGTGCTCATCGCGATCGGCATCGTCAGTGTGTGGACACCGCTCGCGGACCCCGACATTGCGCATCGCTGGTTCGCATGGCCGCGGATCGCGTTCTTCTCGCCGGTGCCGCTCGTCACGCTGCTGCTCGCAATCTGGGAATGGCGCTCGCTCGGAAAATCGTCCGCGCACGCAGCGCCTTTCCTCGCAGCGGTGGGCCTGTTCGTGCTGTCCTACAGCGGCATCGCGATCAGCCTCTGGCCGATGATCGTCCCGCACCGCTTCACGCTGTGGCAGGCCGCCTCATCGCCGGGCACGCAGCTGTTCCTGCTCACCGGAACGCTCTTCCTGCTGCCCGTCATCCTCATGTATACGAGCTGGTCGTACTGGGTCTTCCGGGGCAAGGTGCGCGCGGATATCGGCTACCACTGACTCGGCGCCGAATGCTTCAGTTCTACCCTCAAATCCGCGCGGTCCACGTGACGGCCGTCATTGCGAGCGGGATGATCTTTCTCGTTCGCGGCATCGCCGTGCAAGCTCGCGCGGCGTGGCCGCTCGCCGCGCCCGTCCGCTACGTCAGCTACCTGGTAGACACCGTGCTCCTGGCAGCGGGAGTGACACTCGTCGTCGTGCTGCCCGGCGCGATGTTCGCGAACGGCTGGCTCGAGGTGAAGCTGATCCTCGTCGCCGCCTACATCGTGATCGGGACGTTCGCGCTCAAGCGAGCGCACACGATGCGGCGCAAGCTTCTATTCTTCATCGCCGCCCTGTGCACGTACGCGATCATCATCACCATCGCGTGGACGCACAGTCCCCTCGGCCCGCTCATCTGGCTCCTGCACTGAGCGCCGCCGCGCCGTTCCCCGCTACGGCTGCTGCCGCGGCGGTTGATGCGGTTGATGCGGTTGATGCGACGGCCGCCGCGGGGGCTGCGGCGGCGGCAACTGCCGCGGCCACCGACTCGTGCACCGCGGGATTCAATGGGTCCGGCACGAGCTGCCCCTCCGGCGCGGCCTGCGCGATGGCCTGTGCCGCAGCGAGCAACATGCGCTCGTCAATGTCGAGCGCACCGGCCCGCAGCGCGCCCGCGAACAACCCGGGAAACGCAAGGACGTTGTTGATGCTCTTGCCATCCACCGCTATCGCCGCGCCGGCATCGAGCGCGGCGACGGCCTCGATCTCGGGGTCCGGCTGAGACAGGGCAAGGATGATCTGATCGTCCCTCACCAGCTGCCGAGAGATCAGTCCCTTGGTACCCGTCGTTGCGATGACGATGCGCGCCCGCGCCATGACCTGCTCGAGCGTTGCGCCCTGGCCGCGCAACTCGGCGAATCGTCCCATCGCCTCCGGCCGGATATCGGTACCGAACATGCGGTGGACTCCGTGGGTGCGCAGGAGGCGCGCGATGCCGAGGCCTGCGGAGCCGAGCCCGATGAGTCCCACGTCGGTCTGCCCCAGCGAGATGCCCGCGATCCGTGTCGCGTTGAGCAAGGCCGCGAGTGCCACCACGGCCGTCCCGTGCTGATCATCGAGCAGCACGGGCATCTCGAGCTGTGCGCGCAGCTTGCGCTCGATCTCGAAGCAGCGCGGCGAGCTGATGTTCGCGAGCAGGATCGCGCCGAACGACGGCGCGATCGCCCGCACGGTCTCGACGAAGTGCTCGACGGAAGTGCTCTCCACCAGGATCGGAACTCCGCTCACCCCGACGAGCGAGGCGAGCAGCGCCGCCCGCCCCTCCATGACCGGAAGGCTCGCACGCGCACCGACGTGGCCGACGCCCGGAATCGCGGAGCCGTCCGAGACAACCGCCACGGCCCGCGACACGTAGGTGTACTCGTGAGCCTTGCGGGGATCCTGCTGGATGGCGAGGCAGACGCGGGCGACTCCGGGTATGTAGATGTCGCGCAGGATCTGCTGCGTGGAGATCGCGACGCGCGAGCGCATCTCGATCTTGCCGCCGCGGTGGCGCTCGAACGCGCGGTCGGACCAGCCGACGAAGCGCGCCGAGGGAAGCGCCGAGAGCCGTTGCAGCAGCCTCTCCTGCTCGCTCTCCTCGATCTCGAGCGTGATCTCCCACAAGGTTCGGCCTTGCTCGCGGCGCACGGTCGTCACGTGCTCGAGCACCAGCCCCATCTCGGCAATGACGTTGAGCACGCTCGCGAGGCTGCCGGGAGTCTGCGGCGTCTCGATCTGAAGAATCTCGGGGACTTTCATGCGATTTGGAGTCGGGCGCCGCAAGCTCTCGCGAGAGCATATTCGCAAGCCGCGCAGGCGTCGAGCCACAGGGGCGTCGACCTGCATGGGTGCATCGAGCCGCATGAGTGCCGGGCTTCGCAGGCGTCAAGCCGCGCAGGCGCGGCGCGAGCGTCAGAGCGTGCCGAGCCAGCGCAACAGCGCCTGTCGCTGAGCCGAGTCGAGCGCCTCGAAGCGGCGCCGTGCGCCCGAGGCTTCTCCGCCGTGCCACAGGATCGCCTCGGCAACCGAGCGAGCACGGCCGTCGTGAAGGAACGTCGGCGCCGATTCCCTCTCGAGCCGGTAGCCGAGGCCCCAAAGAGGCGCCGTGAGCCACTTGCTCGGCACCGCGACTCCTGCGATGTTGCGATCCGCGAGCGCCATGCCGAGATCGTGCAGCCTCAGGTCCGTGTAGGGCGCGATCGAGCGGCGGATGGGGCGGCCGTCCTTTCCCCGGAGCACGACAGGCAAGCGCGGCCGGTGGCAGGCAGCGCATCCGAGCCGAGCAAAGAGCGCGCTCTCATCCTCTTGCTCTCCCGGGCCTGCCGGCTTCTGCGGCGCTGCCAGCTTCTCCGGTGCCGCCGGCACCGCGAGCCAGCTCACGAAGTCCACGACCGCATTGAAGAGCGTGTCCGAAACCTCCGGAGTGCCGCCGTTCGGCTGCTCGAGGCACGCGACCTCCGAGGCCGTGCAGTCGTCCGCGCCGATGACGCTCGACGTGAGGCCCATCTCTCGCGCGAACGCCCGCGCCGTTTGATCGCGAACGGACACCGCGGAGCCCTGCCAGCCGAACCGGCCGAGCATCCGAACCCCGCCGCGCCATTGCCATGCCGGCACGCCGCCCGTGTTGGCGGCAGCGCCCGTGTCAGCACCGGTGCCCGTATCGGCGCCAGCGCCCGCCGTGATCGCCGACACCGGGACGGCTTCGAGCAGACCCATGCCGAACAGCGCTGGAGCGATTCTAGGCTTGACGATCGTCTGCGGCGCAAGGGAGCCATAGCCGAGGTTCACGAGCCGATAGCTCGGCGCCCAGAGGGTCCAGGGCGTGCCATCGGCGTAGCGGCCCACGATCTCGCGGTAGTGAATGGCGACCTGCCCCTCGGGGCGGACACCTCTCAGGGCGACCGGGTTGAATACGCACCCGTAGACGGGGTCGCACCGCGGCTCCTCTCGCGGTCCTGCCGCCGGCTGCTCGAGCTGAACCACCAAGGAGAAGGGCGCGAGCCCGTCGCTCACCGGACCTCGGCCATGCGCTCCCTCGTTGTGGCATTCATCGCACGAGGGCGCGTTGAACAGCGGGCCTACGCCATCCCGCCTCTCCGCGTGCGGCGTGCCGGCCGGCACCCATTGCGTATTGAGCACTTCGTGGCCGAGATCGGCGCGCTCCCGCTGCGCCTGATCGAGGGCGATAAAGAACGGTGGGTCCCGATGATGAATGAACGGCTCGATGCCGAAAGCCGGCCGGTCCGCCGGCGTCGCGACGCCGGGAGCCGCAAAACCCAGCGCCATCACTGCAATGCACGCGATGCCGCGCACGGCTGCGCCGACTTGCGGCCCTACGGGGAAGACCCCGGTGCCGGAGCGCGGGGCGCGGCCGGCACGTGTGTCAGGGTGACACGGACCTGAGGACTGATCGCGCCGCTCAGCTGCAGCACGAAGCTGCCGGCCGGCAGCTCGTACACCACGATCTTGTGAGGCGCACCGCAACCGCCTCGTCCGGCGAAATCCTGGGACTCGACGAACTGGCCGTTGGCGAGCACATCGATCCAGAAGGGCTTGTCGATCGAGATGCGGTAGAGGCCGGCCGATGCCACGCGCAATCGCGCAAGGCCTGCGTATGCGCCGTCCGTGAGCGCCTTCTTCTCCGGCCGCAGCACAAAATGCACATCCTGCTGGGGCGCGAGCGACAGATCGTACAGGCGGTCCGCACGAATGACGGGTGCCGTGGCCCTATTGCGGCCTGCGGCCGCAGACTGGCCGGCCGTCTCGAACAGAGCGCGCTCGTGATCGACGTTCCATCTGAATCCCGCGCAAGGATTCGTCGCCCCGAACGCAGCGGACGAGCCGAGCGCGCCGCTCAGCAGAGCCACCGCCCAAATTCCGCTTGTACGGCCGTACCGCATGACCAGATCACCCATCCGTCTCGATATATGCAACCATATATATCGATGGGATTCAATCGTCCG